>PKZM01000038.1 GCA_003133065.1 Acetobacteraceae bacterium | reverse complement strand
CCTGCACCGGCCGCAGCATCCCCAATTTCGTCCCGCCCCCCTGGATCAGCAGAGGGCCCTCCGCCATCCTGACGATCTCCGCCAGATCGGCTTCACTCTCCGGATCGGTCATGCTGGCCGCTACGCCTCAAAGTAAGAAAGAATGTTCTTTTTTGAAAAAAAGAACCAAAAAACTTTTACCTATGGCGTACGCTGCCGGCGACTCAGCGACAGCACGTCCAAAAGTTTTTTGCTTCTTTTTTTCAAAAAAGAAGACCTTCCTTACGCCAGCGCCGCCGCAATCCGCCGCGCAAACGCCGCCGGATCCCGGGGCGGCTCTCCGTCCTGCACGCGGGCAAGATCCAGAAGCGTCTCCGCCATGTCCTTCAAATCCTCCCCGGCGTCGGCGCGCGCCGCCAGCGCGGCGATCAGGGGGTGGTACGGGTTGATCTCCAGCAGTGGCGCGCTGGTGGGGCCGGTGCGGCCCGTACGGCGCATCAGGCGTTGCATTTGCAAATCCGGGCCTTGCGCCTTGGCCGCGAGTACCACCGCACTCTCCACCAGCCGGTCCGTGGCGCGCACATCGTCCACCAGCTCGCCCAGGGCGGTTTTGAGCGCGGGGATCAGCTTGCTCACATCCGCCTTGGGGCTGGTCTGGGCCTCCGCTTCGAACTTGGAGAGGTCGGCAGCCCCCTGCGTCACGCTGCGGATGGGCTTGCCGTCATGCTCCGTCAGCCGTTCCGGCCAGAACGCGTCAACCGGATCGCTGAGCAGCAGAACCTCCACGCCGCGGGCGCGGAAGCCTTCCAATTGCGGTGATTTGGCCAGCGAGGTCTCTTCGTCGCCCACCAGAATGTAAATCGCCTCCTGATCCGGCTTCATCCGGGAGACGTAGTCGGCAAAGGATGTCCAGCCCTCCACGGCAGACGAGCGGAAGCGCATCAGCTCGCCCAGCGTCGCGCGGTGCTCGGTATCGTCCCACAACCCTTCCTTGATCGTCGGGCCGAAATTCTCCCAGAACTTGCCGTAGCTTTCGCCGTCCTTGGCGCGGGTTTTCAGCTCGGTGAGCACCCGGTTCGTCACCGCGCGGCGGATGCGGGCGAGCACGGGCGTGGCCTGCAGCATCTCACGGCTCACATTGAGCGGCAGATCCTCGGTATCCACCACGCCTTGCACGAAGCGCAGCCAGTCCGGCAGCAGCTTGGCATCGTCGGTGATGAACATGCGCTTCACATGCAGCCGCACATGGGAGACGCGATCGCCCTCCACCGGATCGAAGGGGCGGGCGCCGGGGATGAAGAGCAAGGCATAGAATTCGAGCTGGCCTTCGGCACGCCATTGCAAAGTCGCCCACGGCGTATCGAAGTAATGACCCAGATGGCGGTACAGCTCGTTGGTGGCCTGCTCGGTGACCTCGGATTTCGGCTTGCGCCAGAGCGCGGTGCCCTCGTTAGCCGGCGCATCCTTACCATCGCGCGCCACCGTGATGGGCAGGGCGATATGGTCGGCCCATTTGCGGATGGCGGTCTCCAGCCGGTACGGCTCCAGATACTCGTCCGCGTCGGTCTTCATATAGAGCACGATGGTGGTGCCGGCGTTGTCCCGCGCCGCGGGTTCCAGGGTGAACTCGCCACGGCCGTCGGATGCCCACTTCCAGGCTTCGCCATCGCCGCCGGCCTTGCGGGAGGTCACCTCCACACGGTCCGCCACCATGAAGGCGCTGTAGAACCCCACCCCGAACTGGCCAATGAGACTGGGCTTCTCGTCGCCGGCGGCACCCTGCATCGTGGCGGTGAAGGCGCGCGTGCCGGATCGCGCGATGGTGCCCAGGTTCTGCACCATCTCCTCGCGCGTCATGCCGATGCCCTGGTCCTCGATGGTCAGGGTGCGGGTGGGCTTGTCCGGCACAATGCGCACGCTGGCGCTATCGGGCACACCGATGGCGGGGTTGGTCAGCGCCTCGAAACGCCGGCGGTCCGTGGCGTCGGCGGCGTTGGCCACAAGCTCGCGCAGGAAAATTTCGCGCTCGGAATACAGAGAGTGCACCACCAGATCGAGCAGGCGGCCCACCTCCGCGCCGAATTCATGACGTTCCGGTGCAATCGTGTTCATAGTCCAATGTCCTCCTAGCCGCGCGAGTTAGTGAGACGCCGACCGTCCCGCAAGGCGAGGCCGTGCCGCGCGACGGACCCAAACAGATAAAAGTCTTTTGCTTCTTTTCTTCAGAAAAGAAGAATTCTTCTTTTTTGAAAAAAAGAAGCAAAAAACTTTTGTTCCCTGGCGCGCGTCTCCCCAACCATGTGGGATGAGCTGACAGACACCTTCCAAGGGCGCGCGCGGGCACTCGATGAACATCCTGTGTTTCCCGCGCAGAACATTCAGGATTTGCGCGACATCGGCGCGCTGATCGCACCCTTGCCGCGCGCTTTCGGCGGCAAGGGCGCAGGCACGGAGGCGGCGGGCGCTGCTATCCTGCAGGAGATGCTGCGCGCCATCGGCCGCGGGCACCTGGCGACGGGGCGGCTCTTTGAGGGCCACGTGAACGCGCTGAAGCTGATCGCTTCCTACGGCACGCCCGCCCAACTGGCGCGCGCCGCGGCGGATGTGCAAGCCGGCCATCTGTTCGCGCTGTGGGTGACGGAGGCGCCCCCCGGCGTGCAGCTGCAGGACGGCGTTCTGACAGGCACCAAAATTTTTTGTTCCGGCGCCGGCCATGCGCAGCGCGCCGTGATCACGGCACTCAAGCCACAGGGCGAGCCAGTATTGGTGATGCTCGCGCTGGATGGCGCCCAGAGGGCGTCGCCCAGTGCCATGCGTCTGCAAGGCATGCGGGCGGCAGTGACCGGCGCGATGGACCTCACGGGCCTGCCAGCGCCGGTCGAGAGCATATTGGGCGCGCCGGGGGATTACCTGCGTGAGCCCGAATTTTCCGCCGGAGCCTGGCGCACCTCCGCGGTCACGCTGGGCGGCATCGAGGCGCTGGTGGATGTGGTGCGGCAGGATCTGGTGGCGCGCGGGCGCGATGGCGACGCGCATCAGCGCGATCGCGTCGGCCGCATGCTGATCGCGCAGGAAACCGCATCGCTCTGGGTGCACAAGGCGGCCCGGATCGCCGAATCGGATCGCTTCGGGCCGGCCGAGGCACGGCCCTATGTGAACCTGGCACGGATCGCGGTGGAGGCGGCGGCGCTGGATGTGATCCGCCTGGCGCAGCGCGCGCTGGGGCTTGCAGCCTTTGCCCAGGGGCACCCGGCGGAAGCCCTGATGCGCGACCTGGCGACCTATCTGCGCCAGCCGGCGCCTGATGAGACCCTCACGGAGGGGGCAGCCTGGTTCATGGAACGGGGCTTGCCCGCATGAGCTGGGACCGCAGCATATTCGACCGCATCTACGCCCAGGCGGAAGACCCGTGGGAGGTGGAAACCAGTCCCTACGAGATCGAGAAATACCGCCGCACCCTGGCCGCCTTGCCGCCCGGCCGGTTTGCAAGCGCGCTGGAGGTGGGCTGCTCCATCGGCGCGCAAACCGTGCAGCTCGCCGCACGCTGCGACCGGCTCCTGGCGCTGGATATCTCGCCCGAGGCGGTACGCCGCACGCGGGAGCGCTGCCGCGGCCACGCACAGGTGCAGGTTCGGCAGGCCATGATCCCGCGCGACTGGCCGGAAGGCCCGTTCAATCTGATCGTACTCTCGGAGGTGCTCTATTTCCTCGATCTGGACGATATCGCGGCAGCCGCGCGCCGCGCCGCCGCGTCACTGGCGCCGGGCGGGGTGATCCTGTTGGTGAATTGGACAGGGGAGACCGACACCCCGACCACCGGCGATGAAGCAGCGGCGGCCTTCGCGGCTTCCTGCGGCGGCACAATGCGGCTGCATCGGCGCTGCGACCGCTATAGGATCGACCTGCTCTCGCCAGAACCGGGGCCTTATGGCGCGCTTACAGATTGATACCACGCAAGGGCGCCTGTTCCCCTTGACCGGTGGTGTGCGGCACTCTCTTTTCCACGGCGTGTCCGATCCCGCACCCCCCAGGCGATCTTGCCGGCCGCCCATGCGCCTGCGTGCGGGGCAGCGATGGGCGGGGGCGCGATGGGGCTGATCAAGACAAACCGGGATCTGCGGATAGATTTTTTCCGCGGGCTCGCGCTGTGGTGGATCTTCACCGATCATGTGCCGGCCGATTGGCTGGGCAATTTCTCCATCCGCAATTTCGCGCTGTGCGACGCCACCGAAGTGTTCGTGCTGTTGGCCGGATATGCCGGCGGGATCGCCTATGGCGGCACGATGCGCAAGCAGGGCTGGCTATACGCGGCGGCCGACGTGGTGCGCCGGGCATGGACGCTATACATCGCGCATATCTTCCTGTTCGTGATCTTCGCCGCCCAGGTGGGGGTATCGGCCACCGCGCTCGATCGCGCGGATTATCTCGACGAGATCCACCTCGATGTACTGGGCGAGGCACCCTACAGGGCGCTGCTGGAAGCGCTGACGCTGCATTTTCAGCCGGCGTATTTGAACATCCTGCCGCTCTACGTGGTGATCCTGCTGATGTTCGCGCTGGTGATGCCCCTGCTGCGCTGGCCGCCGGTGCTCGCGGGGCTATCGCTGACGGTGTATGTGGCCGCACGGCTGTTTTCGCTGAATCTGCCGAGCTGGACGGGCGGGGGATGGTTCTTCAACCCGTTCGCCTGGCAGTTGCTGTTCATCATGGGGGCCATCCTCTCCTTCGCCCCCGGCGAGGCGCCGCGACGCCATGCGCGGCTCATCGATGCGGCTGCCGTGCTCGTGGTGATCTTCGGGCTGTTCATGCAATGGGTGGTGTGGGTGCATCCCGAGGTGATCGGGCGGCTGCCGGGCTCGGTGGTGCGGGCGCTGATGTCGGTGGACAAGGCTGGGCTGCACCCGTTCCGGCTGATCTCCATCCTGGCACTGACCTGGCTGGCGGCGCGGCTGATCCGCAAGGATGCGCGATGGCTGCGGGGATGGATCGCTTCCCCCTTCATTATCGCGGGGCAGCACTCGCTTCCGGTGTTCTGTGCGAGTATCTTCCTTTCGTTCCTGGGACGGTTGGCCACGGAGGCGAATGACGGCGTGCTCTCGCAGATCGGCGTGAACGTGACGGGAGCCGTGACGCTGTGGGCGGTGGGGGCGGTGGCCGCCTGGTATTCCAACAAGGGAAGAAAACCCCCCGCACAGGCGCCAGCCACGCCCCGACCGCACGCGGCGCATATGGGCGAAACCGTTCCATGAGGGGGTGGGTGATTGCCGCCACGCTGGCGTGCCTTGGGCTGCTCGCCATCAATCACACGCAAGCGGCCGAGCCCGCGCCGGCCACGGCGCCGCTCCTCGCCTTGGGGGCGCAGGAGGCGGGATGCCCGCCGGCGATCGAGACGGAGACACAGGATGGCGCGCTGATCCATCTTGCACCGGTGCTCAAGCCGGGCGGCGCGCTGGATATTCTGGCGGTGGGTTTGGGACCGGTCGGCACGGCCGTGCCGCACGCGGGCGCGCCCGCGCATCCGAGCGGCATCGCGGATGGCTTGGCGCGCGCATTGCAGGCGGCGGTGCATGGGCTGCGCGTGACGGTAACGCTGGGTGGCGGCAGCGGGAAGCTGGCGCAGTCGCAGTTGCAGATCATCACCGAGGCGATGAAGGCGCATCACTACCAACTGGTGTTGTGGCAGACCGGCACGCTGGAGGCGGTGAACGACGAGCCGGCCGGGGATTTTTACCAGGCGCTGTCGGATGGCGTGGCGGCGATCACGGATGGGGGGGCGGACGTGGTGCTTCTGGAGCCGCAGTACAGCCGGTTTCTGGAGGCCAACGCCAACCTCTCGCCCTATCTCGCGGCGATGCAGGCGCAGAGTGCGACGCCGGGGGTGGTGCTGTTCCACCGCTACCAACTGATGCATGACTGGGTCGAGGCAGGGCTGATCGATCTGGAAAATGCGGTGCCGCCGGAACGGCAGCATGTGGCGGCGCATCTGCATGCCTGCCTGGGGGCTGAGCTCGCGCGGGCGTTGCTGGCCAATGTCGCAGGAGCAGCCGAGTAGCGGGCCAGCACAGAAGCGTGCTGAGCACAAGCCTGTTCCGCAGCTCGGTTTTAGCAACTGCCGTGCCGCCCGAGCATTCATGCATGCATGGATCAGGAGCGTACCACGATGACGGGGGGCAGCGAGCGGACTGCAGGCCAGGGTGTTGGCCGCGGCAGCGATGCGGATGCGTTCAACACCTGGTTGCGGCGGGGCCTGGCGGCGCAGTACGGCGAGCCGCAGGAAGATGTTCCCGAGGCGCTCATGGCGCTGCTGTGCCCATCGCATTGACGGTGGCGCGCACCGAAGCCCGACAGACAAAAGTCTTTTTGCCTCTTTTTTTCAAAAAAGAAGACTCTTTCTACTTCTTCTCCCACCCCCGCGCCGTCTGCTGCCAATATGTGAGCGCATGGCCATCGGTTTTGCAGGCTTTGTAGCGCCCACGAGCGGCAGCGACGGCGGCTTCGTCGCGTCCGTCAAACAGGTCGAAGACGCGGTCGACCCGGGTGAGATCGCCGCCGCCGGTGCCATCGATGAGGAAGAGGTAGCGGGCGCCGTTGGGGATGTCGCCGGCATGGGTGAGCCATATGGGTTGCAGGTCCGCCTCCCCTGTGGCCGCGGTGCCGTGGGGCAGCCAATCCGGATCGGCGCAAGCCCAAAGCGCGGCATCCAGGGCGACGACGCGGGCTTCGCTGCCGCAGAACACCACCGCGCGCTGGCCGGCCTTGAGGGTGCGGCCGAGGAGCGGGGGCAACGCCTGGTCCGCGCCGGTGCGGGTGAGATGGTAGAAGCCCACCTCAGCCATGATGTGCCTCGAAATGGTCGGCGACGAGGCGATCGAGCAGGCGCACGCCGAAGCCGGTAGCGCCTGTGGGGTGCTCGTCGGTGGCCGCGTCGCGCTGTTCCATGCCGGCGATGTCGAGATGGAGCCAGGGGGTATCACCGGCGAAGGTTTCCAGGAAGGCTGCGGCCTGGCAGGCATCCGGGTGGCCGGACCCGTCGACGCAATGCTTGATGTCGGCGATGTCGCTGTCCAGCGCGCGGCGGTGGCTGTCGGCAATCGGCATCGGCCAGATGGGTTCGCCCACGGCTTGCCCGGCGGCCTGAGCCTTGGCGAGAAGCCCCGGCGTGTTGGTGAAGGCGCCGGCCATGTGGTGGCCGAGCGCGGTGACGATGCTGCCGGTGAGGGTGGCGAGATCGATGATGGCGCGGGGAGATTGGCGGCGCGCGTAGTCCAGGGCGTCCGCCAGCACGAGGCGGCCTTCGGCGTCGGTATCGACCACCTGCACGGTGGTGCCGTTGAGCATGTGGAGCACGTCACCGGGCCGGTAGGCGGCGGCACCGGTGGTGTTTTCCGCGAGCGGCAGGATGGCGATGGCGGCGGCGGGGCTGCCGCGCCGGGCGAGGGTGAGCATGGCGCCCGCGCAGGCGGCCGCGCCCGCCATATCCGCGCGCATGTCCCACATCGCCTCGGCGGGTTTGATCGAGATGCCGCCCGTATCGAAGGTGATGCCCTTGCCCACGAAGGCGATCGGGCTGCCGCCCTGGCCTGGCCAGCGCAGGATGGCGAGGCAGGGCGGGTGGGCGGAGGCGCGGCCGACGGCGAGCAGGCCGCCGCAGCCCAGGGTGGTGAGAGCAGCCTGGTCGAGGATTTCGATGCTGATGCCGGCTGCGGCGAGGGGGGCGAGATGGGCGGCGAAACTGGTAGGGGTGAGGCGATTGGCGGGTTCGCTCACGAGGTCGCGGGCGAGGGCAGCGCCTTCGATGGCGGCGTGCGCCGCCGGCCATAGGGCGGGCAGCGCCGGGTCGTCGCTGAGCAGGTCGATGGCGGCGAGGCGGGGTGCGTCATCCTCCTCGTACGTGCGCAGGGTGGTGAAGCGCCACGCGCGGAGCGCGGCGCCCGTGGCGAGGGCGGCGGCCGTGGCTGCGGGAAAGCCCGCGGCGTCGATGGCGATGTGGGGGGTGCGGAGCAGACGCGCGGCGGCGCAGGCGCCGGCGGCTTCGTCCAGTCCCGTGAGCAGGATGCGGCCGGGCGGGGCGAATATCTCGCAGATGGTGCCGGGCGCTCCGGTAAAGGCGTCGGCGGACGCGGCCTGCGCATAAGCGTGAGGAATTTGGCCGGCCAACACGGGCACCACCAGCGCGGGCGCGGTCGTCGATCGGGTAAGCGTGATGGAAGGTATCAAGGAAGGAAGACTTCTTTTTTGAAAAAAAGAAGCAAAAAACTTTTGTCTGTTGGTACGCGTCTCGCCGGCAGCGCACGCCAAGGGGGTAAAAGTTTTTTGGTTCTTTTTTTCAAAAAAGAACTCTTACTTGCCTTCGAAATAATCCGCCACCAGCCTGTCGAGCAGCCGCACGCCAAACGCCGTCGCCCCCTTGGGCGTGATCGGCGCATCCTTGCTGGACCACGCGGTGCCGGCGATATCCAGATGCGCCCAGGGTTTTTCATTGACGAAGCGGGCGATGAACTGCGCGGCGGTGATGGAACTGCCAGGACGGCCGGTGATGTTCTTCATGTCCGCGATGTCGGATTTCAACTGCTTGTCGTAATCGCGGCCCATCGGCATGCGCCAGAGTTTTTCGCCGGTAGCTTCGCCGGCGGCGAGGAGCTTCGTAGCCAGATCATCATCGTTGCTGAACAACCCGGCATGTTCGTGGCCGAGGGCGACGATGATCGCGCCGGTGAGGGTTGCCAGATCCACCATGAAGCGCGGATCGAATTTTTCCTGCGCGTACCAAAGCACATCGGCCAGAACGAGGCGGCCTTCGGCATCGGTGTTCAGCACCTCGATGGTTTGGCCGGAATAGCTTTTCACCACGTCGCCGGGGCGCTGGGCGGTGCCGGAGGGCATGTTTTCCACCAGGCCGACCAAGCCCACGGCATTGACGCGCGCGCGGCGGCCGGCGAGTGCCGCCATCAGGCCGACCACGGCGCCGGCGCCCGCCATGTCCCACTTCATATCCTCCATGCCGGCGGCGGGCTTGATGCTGATGCCGCCGGTATCGAAGGTGACGCCCTTGCCGATGAAGGCAACGGGTTTGTCATCGCCACCGCCGCGCCACTGCATCACCACCATGCGCGGCGGGTTGATGCTGCCCTGGCTGACGCCGAGCAGCGAGCCGAAGCCGAGGGTTTCCAGTTCCTCCTGACCAAAGGCCTCGATCTGCAAACCTAAATCCGCGAGTTTGTGGATGCGGGTGGCGAATTCGGCGGGGGTGAGGATGTTGGCCGGCTCGCTGACCAGGTCGCGCGTGGTGAATACGCCGTTGGCCAGCGCCTTCAGCGGGGCCCAAGCGGTTTCGGCTTCGTCGCGGGCGGTGGTGAGCACGCGCAGCGCGGCGAGCTTGGGCTTGTCCTCGGGCTTTTGCTTGGTGCGATAGAGATCGAAACGGTAGGCGCGGAGCGTGGCGCCGAGGGCGGCGGCGGCGGCGTGGGCTCCGGGGAGGCCGTCGGCTGCCAGAGCGGCCGCCGGTTCACGGGCGAGCGTTGCGGCCAGGCTGCCGCCTGCGTCCTCGTATTTGCGCGGGGTGAGATCGGCTTCCTTGCCCAGGCCGATCGCAACGACGCGGGAGAGGCCTGCGCCGGGGGCGAGGATGGTGCAGGTCTGGCCGTCCTTGCCGGTGAATTCCGCGGCAGCGAAGGCGCGGGTGATGGCGCCGCCGGTGGCTTCATCGGCTTCGTGCCAGAGGCCGGAGGCGCCGGCAGATTCGGCCACCAGAAGACCGAGCGCGCCGGATGTGGGAAGGGCGGCGTCGGCGAAGGTGACCTCGAGCATGCGGGAGTCCTTGGGCAGGGTAGACACCTACATGTAGCAGGTGGGCAGAGGTTTGCCAGACGGGGGAGTTGGGGTAAGGCCAGGGCGTTCTTCGGGGTGCCCGTGCTCAACGACCTCCTGACCCTGGCGTCCGATCTGGCCTGGTCCGCCGCCGAGATCATCCTGGCGCTGCGGGCGCGCGGCTGCGCGACCGAGGCCAGACCCGACCGCTCGCCGATCACCGAGGCCGATCGCCAGTCCGAAGCGGTGATCCTGCGCGGCCTGCGCGCCGCTACGCCGCATATCGAAATCATCGCCGAGGAGGAGATCGCCTCCGGCCACCTCCCCGCCCATAGCCGCGATATGTGGCTGATCGACCCGTTGGACGGCACACGCGAATTCGCCGCACTGCGCGACAGTTTCACGGTGAATATCGGCCTGGTGCGGGATGGGCGGCCGATCCTGGGCGTGGTGGCCGTGCCGGCCTGCGCGGAAATGTATGGCGGCATCGTGGGGCTGGGTGCGTGGAAACAGGATGGCGCCGGGCGGCACACGATCAGCGTCAGGCCGCCGCCGGTGGGGGGGCTGGCCGTGCTCCGCTCCCGCCTGGGGGCTGAAAACCCGGCGCTGCTGGCAGCACTGCCGGACGCCCCGGTTGCGAGCCTGACCGTGGTGGAGTCGGCGCTCAAATTCTGCCGCATCGCGGAGGGGTCAGCCGATGCATATGTGCGGCTGGGGCGCACCATGGAATGGGATACCGCGGCCGGCGAGGCGATCCTGTCGGCCGCGGGCGGCTCGCTGCTTGTGCTGGACGGCGGCGCGCTGGGCTACGGCAAGCCGGGCTGGGTGAATCCGCCCTTCATCTGCCGCGGCGGCCTATGACTCGGCTTCTGCCGCCGGATGCGGGCGGGATCGCCGAGGCGGCCGGGCTGCTGCACGGTGGGGCGCTGGTGGCCTTCGCGACCGAGACGGTCTACGGGCTGGGCGCAGATGCAAGGCAAGGGCGGGCGGTGGCGGGCATCTTTGCCGCCAAGGGACGGCCGCGCTTCAATCCGCTGATTTGCCATTTTTCCTGTCCGGCGGCGGCCTTTGCCGAGGTGGAGGCGAACGACATGGCCGCCAGGCTGGCGGCGCTGTTCTGGCCCGGGCCGCTGACGATGGTTTTGAGGCGGCGCGCCACCAGCCGTATCGATTTGCTGGCAGGGGCGGGGCTGGATACGCTGGCGGTGCGGGTGCCGGCGCATGCGGCGGCGCGCGCGCTGATCGCGGCGGCCGGCGAAGCGATCGCGGCCCCCTCCGCCAACCGCTCCGGCGGCGTAAGCCCCACGGAGGCGGGGCATGTGATGGCCGATCTCGGCGGCCGTATTGCCGCGGTGCTGGATTGCGGGCCGGCCGCGCTTGGCATCGAAAGCACGGTACTGGATGTGAGTGGCGGCAGGCCGCGCCTGTTACGGCCGGGCGGGCTGCCGGTGGAGGCGATAGAGGCGGCGATTGGTGCAGTGTCGCGTGGGATCACGACGGCACAAGCGGAAACGGCGCAGGGATTGCGCTCGCCGGGGCTGCTGGTGTCCCATTATGCACCGCGTCTGCCCCTGCGGCTGG
>PKZM01000142.1 GCA_003133065.1 Acetobacteraceae bacterium | reverse complement strand
AGGGTGTTCTTTTTTGAAAAAAAGAACCAAAAAACTTTTACCCCGTTGCGTAGGCTGCCGGCGAGCCCCGCACCAACAGTCAAAAGTTTTTTGCTTCTTTTTTTCAAAAAAGAAGACCTTCCTTCTTCCTTTCGGACCTATGCATGCAGCTCCTGACCTGGCACGGAACCCTCCTCTGCCTGCGTGACGGCCCCGTCCCAGTTCACCTGCCGATACCGCTCTGCGATCCCGCCCCCGCCGCGGTCGAGATCGACCTCGATGAACCCAATGCCATTCTCGGCGCAGTGAAAATCCGGCCCGCGCCGCACGGCCAGGGCAGCATCACCATTGCCCAGGACGCCAAGTTCTACTGCGCCGAGCCGATGGACGCGGTGCCGAAATTCGACCGTGATGCCGCCAATCTGTGGGAAACCTTTCTGCCACTCAGCGCGCGGGATGTGGCCGATCTGCAGCATGTGCTGCGCAACAGTTGGATCGTGACACGCTCGCGCGCCGTCATCCGGCGCAGCGCCATTCGCCTGGAGGAAGGTTTCCGGCTGCGCCTGGGGGATTTGCCCGCGCTGGACCTCGGTGCGTGCCTGCCGCTGTCACTGCCCGGCGCCGCCTCGCCGCCGGAGCGGCTGCATATCCGGTCCGGCACTGAAACGCTGGAGCTGGTCTGCGCGGGACCGCGCGGCAGCGCGCTGTTGAAGACAGCCGCCTGGCCGGTGCGGGCCCGCCGGATGGCGGAAACGATGGCGGTGGCGGCACATCGCCACCTGCGCGGCCGTGAGCCCGAGCAGCACGAATTCGAGCGCGACGTGGATTTGCTGCTGGACGCCCAAGGTGCGGAAAGCCTGGGCGATCTGCTCGATCGGCTGCGCCCGCCGCCGGGCCTTGCCGGCTCCACGCTGCCGCAAGCGGCTTTGGCCGCAGCACAGGCGGCCGGCGCGCCGTGCCCGGTGATCAGCCTCGGCACCAGCTGCATTGTCTCCTGCACGCTGCGCAGCATGGGGATCGACCAGAACCCGATGCCGTTCGACTGGCTGGGCAGCACGCCGGGCATGGTGCGCCACTGCATCGAAACCGATTTCGCCATGCTGCTGGACAAAACGCAGTATCGCAGCCTTACCGGCAATCCCGGCTTCCGCCAGCCGCACGAAGGCTGCGTGCACGAATTCTATGCCCGCGAATTCGGCATTCAGCGTGTGTTCAACCATAACGATCCCACGCGGGCAGCCGATTACCGCTACACCGAAACCTGCGTGGACCGCTTCCGCGATCTGCTGGCCAGCGACGACCGCAAGATATTTATCCAGATTCGCGAACACACCCAGGCGGCGCAAGCAGATTTCCTGGCCACGGCCGCGCTGCTGGACGCGCGTACGCACGGTGCCGTGTTCATTCAGTTCGCCGTGGCGGCACCGGATCGCACCCGTGCGATGCCGCTGCTGAGCGCGATCGCGCGGCGTGGGCCGCATATTCTCTACCATCTGCATCCGGTTTCGCAGATGGGCGGAGAGTGGTTCGAGGGGCAGACCGACCGCGATTTTCTGGCCTGGATCATCGGCACCCATCTGCGCCACCCGCCGAGCCTGCGGGCGCTGGTGGCCGCGGATCGCAAGGCGCTGCAAGCAGCGGCCGATCTGTTCGACCGCGAGCGCCCAGACGCGGCGCAGGCCCATGCGCCTGGCGGGCTGACACTGACCGAGTACGCCAATTTCTGCCTGCATGTGTTCCTGGGCAAATGCGGGATGGCCAGGCGGATCGGCTTTGGCCTGTATGACGCGCGCGCGCATGACTGGCATTTGACCCTGGAGACGAGCCTGGTGGAGATTTCCCGTGGTCATGCCAGAGTGTTTTTCGATTCGGGACAGACCGATATCTGGGGCGCCATGCACCGCTCCCTCGGGCTGGTGTATCTGCTCGATCTGCTGCTCACGGGGGAGCCGGTGCCGGATCGCACGTTCCTCGCCGAATTCGGCGATCGCGGCTACCGTGCCGACAGCGTGCAGTTCTGCTCCACGCTGCCGGATGCGTTGCTGATCCCCGATCCGGATTTCTTCGCCGCCGGCGGCTACCAGGATCTCCGGCGTGAGATGGCGGCGCGGACACAGAATTGGCACGAGCGCCGCACTGTCGTTTTCTGGCGCGGCGCCACCACCGGCGTACGCCGGCACGCGCCGCCGCCCGACGGCGAGGACGACGATTTCACCTGGCTGCCGCGGCTCGATCTCTGCCGACGCGCCCGCCGCTCGCCCCGCGCGGCGCAATACGATGTCGGCATCGTCGATATCGTCCAGATCGAGGAACCACATCTCGTCGCGCGTATCGAAGCCAGCGGATTGATGCGCCCGGCCTTGCCCCGCGTGACACTCATCGCCCACAAGGCGGTGCTGGTGATCGACGGCAATTCCAATGACTGGAGCGCGCTGTTCTGCGCCCTGCTCAGCGGCGCCTGCGTGCTGAAAGTGGACTCACCTTCGGGTTTCCGGCAGTGGTATTACGACGATCTGAAGCCGTGGATCCATTTCGTTCCGGTGCGCGCGGATCTGGCCGATCTGGACGATATCGTGGATTGGGTGATGACCCACGACGAGGATGCCTGCGCCATCGGTACGGCCGGGCGGGCGTTTGCCGAGGCGTTGACGTTTGAATCCGTCATGGAGGATGCGACGGAGAGATTGCGGCGCTGGCTCGAGTAAAAGAAAGCAAGGCCTTCTTTTTTGAAAAAANNAAAAAAGAACATTCTTCCTGTCTAGTGCAGTATGATCTCCACCCGCCTGTTCTGCGGCTCCCGCACGCCCGGCGCCGTCGGCACCAGCGGATGGCTCTCGCCGAAGCCCTTGATCTCGATCTCCGCCTGCGGCACGCCATCCCGCACCAGCTCGGTGGCAACGCTCTGGGCGCGGCGCACGGAAAGCTTCTGGTTATAGGCGGCCGTGCCGGAAAGGTCGGTGTAGCCGTTCACCTCCAGGCGCGTCGTCTGCACATGCGTGCTGGCCTGTGCCGCCTCGCGCACGATGGCGCGCGCACGCACCGTGAGATCCGACCGGTCCCAATCGAAAAACACGAGGTAAGTGCGGGAAGGTTCAGGTACCGGCGTGGCCATCGGCGTGGGCATCGGCGGTGGCGGCGGCGAAGGCTGGCCGAGCAGCGGGAAGCCCTGGAAGAACGCGTAGCGGAAGCCCAGCATGATGGTGTGGCTATAGGTGTTGCCGAATTTGCGCGATGTCGGCGTGACCGATCCATCCAGCGCATACGCGCTTTCGGCAAAAGCCGGTGTTGCATCCAGCAGGCCCAGGAAACGATATTCCGCCGTGAAGGACAGGCCGTTGAAGAAGGTGAGCGGTACCGCGACCCCCAGGATGCCCTGGTAGGCGAAATCCGAAACCGTCTGTTCGCCGGCCGCGGTGGGGAATTTGTAGCCGATGACCCCGCGTTCCCAATGCGAGTGGTCCAGCCCCTGGGCGCCGAGGCCTACGCCGACATAGGGGATGAACGGCAGGCCGACATTGAAGTCGTACAGCACGTTGAACATGCCGCCGGAGCGTTCTTCCAGCCCGCCGGCCCGCAGGATGGAGGCATCATCGCCGCTGATGCCCTTCACCTTGGCGGAATTGTAATCCGCTTCCACATCCAGCCGCAGACCGTTGGCGAAGCCGTAGCCGAAGCTGGCCTCGCCCGCGAAGCCCGGATTGAAGGTAACCGAGCGATGGGCGAAATCCGCGATCTGCGGATCGGAATTGATGGTCTCGTCAGGCTGCACGTTGATGCCCGCGCCGATGCTGACATAGGGGCCGATCTGCGTCTGGGCCTGTGCCAACACCGGAACAATGGCGCAGCTCGCAGCCAGCAAAAAACGCTTCATCGGACGCGGACCCTTGGGTGGTTACGCAACAGTCTTAAACGATGAATCGAACGCGCCGCAACGTTGTCTATAATTTATTCCCCGTCCGTGGCGCGCGAGTCACAGGGTGTGCCGAAAAACCACAACGCCGACGTGCGTCCGGCATGCGCGAGTCGCGCCTGCCGCGAGTGCCGATTGACACTGGCGCCGATTTCACTGACTGCTGGACGAACGCGCGCTGGTGTCGAACGACGCAGCACGTTGGGCTATTGGCGCTCTTCTTCTCCGGGCGAAGGCGCCATCGCGCAGCCAAAACTTCACCCCAGCGCCGGGGCGAAATTTATCGACACCTCCAGCCCCTCGCGGATCGGCACCAGGTTGGTGACGAAACGCTCCGCACAAGCCCGCCACGAGAATGTCTCGGCAAAGGCGCGGCAGGCAATGCGGTCGCCGTTGGCCAGCGCGCGCAAAACCGCTGCCCGCAGATCGGCATCCACCGCGCCGATCGCATCGCCGCCACCCACCAGCACATCCTTGGGGCCGGTGACAGGGAAGGCCGCCACCGGCGTGCCGCAGGCCAGGCTCTCCAGCATCACCAGCCCGAACGTATCGGTCAGCGAGGGGAACACCATCACGTCGGCCCCCGCATAGGCGCGCGACAGCGCTTCCCCATGCTTCACGCCGGCGAAATGCACCCCAGGATAGCGCGCCTTCAGCGACGCGAGCTGCGGCCCATCCCCCACCACGACCTTACTGCCGGGCAGATCCAGATCCAGGAAGGCCGCGATGTTCTTTTCCACGGCCACACGGCCGATATAGATGGCGATCGGCCGGGGCAGACCCGCCCACGCCTCGCGCGGCTCGGGCTGGAACAGCGACAGATCCACGCCGCGCGACCAGGCGCGCAAATCCTGAAAACCGCGCGCCGCCAGTTCCTGCCGCAGGCTTTCGGTGGCCACCATCAGCCCATGGCCGGCGGCGTGAAACCGCCGCAGCCAGGCATAGGAGATGCGGGTCGGCACGCGGGTGCGGGCGCGCAAATACTCGGGGAAGCGGGTATGGAACGCCGTGGTGAACGTCCAGCCATGCGATTTGGCGATCTTGCGGGCGGCAATGCCCAGCGGGCCTTCGGTGGCGATATGCAGCGCGTCCGGGCCGAACTCTGCCATCAGCCGCGCCAGCTTCCGGCGCGGCAGAACCGAAAGGCGGATGTCCGGGTAGGTCGGGCAGGGCAGGGTGCGGAACCGCTCCGGCCCGATCACCTCGGCCACGATGCCAAAGGATTGCAACTCCGCGACCAGCGTTTCCAGCGTGCGGACCACGCCGTTCACCTGCGGGCGCCAGGCATCCGAGATGATCAGCACGCGGGAATTGGGGGGAAGATTTGCCACGTCGTCCAGACTCGGATTGTCCAGGGAAGTTCGCGTCTGGATCGGGTCAACAGGATCGGGCAAGCCGCACTCGTGCGATGAATCAGGCAGGTTCGGACACTGACACGCGCCGCGGCGCGAAGAAAGAGAGGCGTTGCAGGGCCACCCAGTCGATCAACTCAAGCCGTCCGTCGTGATGTTCCACCAGCGCGGTGCAGCTTTCCACCCAATCCCCGGTATTGAGGTAGAGCACGCCGTCGACCATCCGCATTTCGGCATGGTGGATATGGCCGCAGACCACGCCATCGAAATGGCGCCGCCTTGCCTCGCCAGCCAGCGCCTCCTCGAACCGGTCGATCGCCTTGACGGCTTCCTTCACCTGGCGTTTGGCCCATTGCGAGAGAGACCAATACGGATACCCGAGCGCACGACGAACGGCATTGAACCAACGATTGATGTTCAGCGCCGTCGTATAGGCCCAATCGCCGAGAAAGGCCAAGAATTTCGCGTAACGAACCACGCTGTCGAACTGGTCGCCATGGATGATCAGAAGGCGCTTGCCATCGGCCGTGGTATGCTCGGCTTCCGCCGCCAGCTTCACCCCACCGATCTCCAGGCCCAGCGAAAGCCAGTCGCGGAACATCTCGTCGTGGTTGCCGGGGATGTAGAGCACACGCGCCCCCTGGCTGGCATGGCGCAGGACCAGCTTGACCACCTCGTCGTGCATCTCGTCCCAATACCAGGATTTGCGCAGCCGCCAGCCATCCACGATATCGCCGACCATGTAGAGATGCTCGGTGCTGAACGAGCCGAGGAAATGCGCCAGGAAATCGCTGCGGCAGCCTCGCGTGCCCAGGTGACAGTCCGAGATGAAGACGGCGCGATAGGTGGGCCGCGCCGGGCCGGCGCATTCATCCGGCTGTTGCGGTGGCGAAAAGGGTGGAGAAAAGGCGTTCATGTGCCTCACCATCACAATATAAGCTCAGCCCGCCGGGGCGTCGGCAGTAAGGGCGAGCAAATAGGCCACGCACCGCGTCGCGTACGTGAAGTTTGCGTGACGGATGCCAATCCTGTCAAAAGGATCATTATCATCGGGCTGACTTAAAACTGCAACCGAATCGCAACAGATGACGCCGATACTTCGCGTTCATCTTCCCCGGCGGATTCTCCCCTGCGGTGATCGTCATCTACAACCCGGCTGCCGGTACCGCCCGTGCTCATAAACTTTGGCGCGTGCTGGATATATTATCCGGCAACGGCGTGCGCGTTCAATTGGAAGAAACGCGCTATGCCGGACACGCCACGGTTCTGGCGCGTGCGGCGTCGTCGCAGGGGCCGGGATGCCTGGTGGTGGCCGCGGGTGGGGACGGCACCATCGCCGAAGTCGCCAATGGCCTGGCGACCGGCCGGCGCGGCGCCCCACCCTGCCGGCTTGGCGTGATTCCGCTGGGCACCGCCAACGTCCTGGCGCGCGAGCTTGGCCTGCCGCTGACGCCGCACGCGGTTGCCGCCGCACTCGCCTTCGGCCGTACCCGCGCGCTGTGGCCCGGCCTGGCCACGTGCGCGGGCGGCGAGAGGCTGTTCGTGCAGATGCTCGGGGTCGGGCTCGATGCCCAGGTGGTGCATCGCCTGCCGCGGCGCCTCAAGCAGGTCATGGGCCGCTCCGCCTATGTGGTGCAGACCATGCGCGAGCTCTGGCGCTACGGCTACGCGCCAATCCGGGTACGGATCGACGGCAGCGATGCCGAAGCGGCCAGCGTGATCGTCACCAAAGGCACGCTCTATGCCGGGCAATATCTCCTCGCTCCGGCGGCCCGGCCGGGCGAGCCGGGCTTTTCCGTCGCCCTGTTCTCCGGCAGGGGCCCATGGTCCGCGCTGATGTATGGGGCAGCCCTGCCGCTGAACATGCTGCCCACGGCGCCGGGGCTGAGGCTGCTGCGCGCCTCGCGGGTCGATATCCTGGGCGATGGGCAAACGCCGGCACAGGCCGATGGGGATCCCGCCGGGGAAGTGCCGATCAGCATACGCGATGCGGAGCAGCCCATTGAGGTTGTTGTGAGTTAGCGCCCCGCCGGCGATCCGACACGCCGGCAACTGGATTACCCGAACGGACAAAAGTTTTTTGGTTCTTTTTTTCAAAAAAGAACATCCTTCCTTTCCGGAACCGTGCGATCCCCCTCCCCCAGGCTCCGCTGCATGATCACCACATCCAGCCAGCGCCCGAACTTCACGCCGCAGGCGCGCATCGTGCCGGTTCGCTGGAAGCCCAGGCTGGCATGCATGCCGATCGAGCCGATATTGTCGGAATCCCCGATCAGCGCCAGCATCTGGCGAAAGCCTTTCGCCTCCGCCAGGCGCAGCAGCTCGGTGACGATCGCGCGGCCCACGCCCTGGCCGCGCACGTCGTCGCGCACGTAAACGCTATCCTCCACGGTCCAGGCATAGGCGCTGCGCTGGCGGAAGGGGCCGTAATAGCCGTACCCCAGCACCCCCGTCGCGTCCCGCGCCGCCATCCAGTCGTATCCCGCGGCCGTACCCGCGGCAAATCGGCCCTGTAGCTCCTCTATGCTGGGGGGCACCTCCTCGAACGTGCCCGTGCCATGGAGCACGTGGTGGGCGTAGATTGCCTGGATTTCCGGCAGGTCCGCCGGCCGCACGGGCTCAATATTCACGTCTTGCCTCACCTGTGATGCCTGATTTAACGGCACGTATGCGGAACAGGCCAGGGTGAACGCTGAAAATTATCCCGGTCGAAGGAAATACCTGTTAATGGAGGGGCATTCGGTGCGTCCCCGGTCATGGTTTCCCGGCGGGCGGACGCAGGCCTAACACCCAAAAGGGACCTCACTGTGGCAAACAACAGCGTCAATCCCCCCGGTTCCGGCGGCACGGGCGGGCAAGGTCCAGGCCCCAATTCCCAAAGCTCGGGTGGCGAGCCGTTGCAGATCGAATCGGCCGATTCTGCCGAGGCGCTGACCCCCACGGAGCTGCGTCTGCGGGCGGTGGTGGCTGCCGCGCGCTTCCATGGCGTTGATCTGGACATGGGCGAGTTCCGCGGCACCGCGGGCGAGGCCTATCCTTCCCCCGCCTCGCTGGTGAACTGGCTGCGCACGCAGGGCCTCACGGCGCGCGCGATGCGCCTGGTTTGGAAGAACCTGTTCCGCTTCAAGGAATCCGCCCCTGTCGTGCTGCTGCTGAAGGACGGAACCGCCGGCCTGGTGGTGGGCGCCGATCCGGGCCGCGACATCGTCTGGCTCAAAAGCCCCACCGCGCGCGATGCCGAACCGCCCGTCGCGGTGGACAGGCTGCGCTTGGAACAGGCCTGGGCCGGGGACGTGATTCTGGTGAAGCGCCCCTACGGCACCGCCGAGGGCGAGGCGCCGTTCACCATCGGCTGGATCTTCAGCAAGGTCCTGGAGGAGCGCAAATTCCTCACCCAGATCAGCTACGCATCGGTGGTGCTGTCCGCCCTGACCATCATCCCGGCCCTGCTGGTGATGGCGGTGATCAACCAGGTGCTGGAATACAACTCGCTGTCCACCCTGTACTTGCTGATCTGCATCATGGCGGTGTTGATGTTCTACGAAGCCGTCCTCGGCTGGGCGCGGCGTGAACTGGTGCTGGTGCTCTCCGCCCGGCTGGATGTGCGGCTCAATCTGCACGTCTTCGGCCGGCTGCTCGCTTTGCCGCTGGACTATTTCGAACGCAGCCAGGCGGGTGAAACGATCAGCCGGCTGCGCGAAGTGTTCCGGGTGCGCGAATTCCTCACCGGCAAGCTGCTCTATACTTTCCTGGACGGCTTCACCCTGCTCGTGATGCTGCCGTTCATGTTTTACATGGAGCCTACGCTGGCCTGGGTGGCGATGTCGGTCGCCGGGTTGATCGCCCTGATCATCATGGTCTTCCTGCGGCCCGTCGGCCGCCTGATCGCGCTGGCCATTCAGGCCGAGCACAAGAAGGGCGCGGTGATGAGCGAGACCGTGTACGGCATCCGCACCGTCAAATCGCTGGCGCTGGAGCCGCAGCAGAAGGTGATCTGGGACGAGCGTGTGGCCGATGCCGGGCGTTGGCGCATGGCCGCCGGCCGCCTCTCCAACTGGCCGCAGACGATGATCGATCCGTTGCAGACCTTCATGTCGCGCGGCGTGCTGATCTTCGGCGCCTATCTCGCTTTGGAGAACGACACGAGCGTGAGCCGCGGCGGCCTGGTCGCCTTCATGCTGCTCAGCGGCCGAATCGCCGGACCGCTGGTGGGTTTCGCCAGGCTGATGGAGGATTTCCACGAGGTTCGCACCGCGGTCGGCCAGATCGCCAAGGTGCTGAACAACCCCACCGAGACCCGCGCCCAGAATGACGGCATGCGGCCGAAATTCGAAGGCCAGGTGAGCTTCGAGGACGTCACCTTCACCTATCCGCTGGGCCAGCGCCCGGCGCTGAACAAGGTGAGTTTCTCCGTCCCGCCCGGCACCATGCTGGGGCTGGTCGGCCGAAGCGGATCGGGCAAATCCACCATCACCCGGCTGCTGCAGGGCATCAACCGCGAATATTCCGGCGCGGTGCGCATTGATGGCGCGGAACTGCGGGAGATCAACCTCTCCCATCTGCGGCGCAGTTTTGGCGTTGTNNCTGGAGGATGCGGTGCGCGCCGCACGGCTTGCCGGCGCCGAAGAGTTCATCGAACGCATGCCCCAGGGCTACGACACCTGGATCGAGGAAGGCTCGGCCAACATCTCCGGCGGCCAGCGGCAGCGTCTGGCGATCGCGCGCGCGCTGATCACCAACCCGCGCATCATGATCCTCGATGAGGCGACGAGCGCGCTGGATCCGGAGAGCGAGGCGCTGGTGAACGCCAACCTCACGCGTATCGGCAAGGGCCGTACGATGGTCATCGTATCCCATCGTCTCTCCAGCCTCGTGAACTGCGACCTCATCATGGTCATGGATCGCGGCGCGGTGGTCGACATCGCGCCCCACGACGTGTTGCTCGATCGCTGCGCCGTCTATCGCACGCTGTGGAACCAGCAGAACCGTCATATCGACCCGGTCCGCGCAGCGGCCGCACTGGCGCAGGGAGAGTAACCGATGTCAGTCACAACCACCCAGCCGCCCGGCCGCAGGCCAGGCCAGGCCGGCAGTGCCGGCGGATCGCCCGGCGGGCCGAAGTCGTTCTTCTCCAGCAGCCTTTTCTCCGGCCGTGTCCGCCGTACGCAGGACGACACGCCGACCGAGATGATGGAGTTCTACTCGCCCTCCACCGCGCTCGCCGCGGTGCCGGCCAAGCCGGCCGCGCGGAATGCCGTGCTTCTGATCTGCTCGATGGTCGCCGTCATCTTCGTGCTGTTCGGCGTGCTCAAGATCGACCGGATCGTCACCGCCGGCGGCAAGATCGTGTCGCTGACCCCCGAAGTTGTGGTGCAGCCGGCCAATACGGCCATCGTCAAGACCATCGCGGTCTCCATGGGCGACATCGTGCGCAAGGGCCAATTGCTCGCCCAGCTCGATCCCACTTTCGCGGCCGCCGACAGCACCGCGGCGCTGGACCAGGTGGATCGCTACCAGACGGAGATCGACCGGCTGAATGCTGAGAACCGCCAGGTGCAATACCGCCCGCGTCAACTCACGCCGGGGGCTTTGGTGCAGGAAGGCATTTTCGCCCAGCGCGCCGCCGCCCGCGAGGCCGAGCTGCGCTACTACCAGGGACAGATCGAGGCGCAGAAGGCGCTGCAACTTCAGGCCAATGCCGCTGTCCAGCAATACGCCAAGGAAACCGGCGTGGCGGTGGATGTGGAAAAGATGCGGGTTCAGCTGGAGCACGATCAGGTCGGCAGCCGCATCGATACGCTGGCGGCCGTCACCGCCCGGCTGGAGACCGAACGCGAGGTGCTGGTAAATGTGCAGCAGGGCGAGAATGCGCGGCAGAACATCGTCGCACTGAAGGGCCAGTTGGATAACTACAATCAGCAATGGTTTGCCGACGTATCGCAGACCATCACCAGCGATGCCGTTCAGTTGGCCACCTATCGCGACCAGTTGGAGCACGCGGCGCTGAACTACAAACTGATCGACCTGCGGGCCGAACAGGATGCCATCGTTCTGTCCGTGGCGCCGGTATCGGTCGGCGCCGTGCTGCAGCCGGGGCAGACTTTCTTCACCCTGGTGCCGCTGAACGCGCCGCTGGAGATCGATGCGCAGATGACCGGCGATCAGGCGGGTTTCGTCTTCCCGGGGCAGGCCGTCGAGGTGAAGTTCACAACCTTCCCCTCCACCAATTTCGGCATGGGCCACGGTGCGGTGCGGCTGGTGAGTGCCGATAGCTTCCTCACCAGTGGCGGCGGCGCACCGCCGGCGAGTGCTGGCACCACCGCCAACTCGGTCTTCACCGGCCCCGCGACAACCAGCCCGTATTTCTATGACGTGCGGATCACGCTGGATCGCCTGGCGCTGCAGAATGTACCGCGCGATACCCATCTCGTGCCGGGCATGCCGGTGGAGGCCGACATCAAGGTCGGCAGCCGTACGATCTGGGAATACCTGCTCGAGCACGTGATGCCGATCGTCAACGAAGGCATGCGCGAACCGACGTGATGTGGCCAGCCGTCTGGCGCCGGGTGTGTCACGTGACCTTCCGGGCGCGTGACAGATCAGGCTCGGGGAGTTGACCCGGCTTTCCGGGCCGTGAGAGAGGCAGCATCCACGCTCGGTGGCGGGCGTGGATGCCAGACAGAGGGCAGGACCGGCCATCAGTATGCTGACGCTTATCGATCGCATCGTCTCGGCGGGCTCGCCCGCCGCGGCGCTTAAACGCGGCATCCAGCTTGATGAAGCAGGCCAGCAGCACAGGGCATTCGCCCTGTTCAGCCGGGCTGCCCGTGCCGGTCTGCCGGAAGCCCAGTTCTGGGTCGGGCGGGCTTACCTCAAAGGCGCCGGCGTGCCCGTCAGCCGCCGCGACGGTGCGGCCTGGCTGGAACGCGCATCCCAGGCCGGCTGGGTCGAAGCGCAAACCCTGCTCGCCACGCTCTATCTCTATGGTCTCGCCGGCAAGGGCACCAAGTCCTTGGGCGGCCCGATCCTGTTTGCCCGCCAGCCGGGCCAATCGGCCGACGACCCCGATTTTCCCGAGGCGCTGAAATGGGCCAGGCGCGGCGCGGAAGGCGGCTCCGCCGAGGCCCAGGCGCTGCTCGGCTATATCCTCACCTCCGGCCCCGACGGCATACGCGACCTCACCGAGGCGGATCGCTGGTACGAGCGTTCGGCGGCCGCCGATTGCCCGCAAGGCTATCTCGGCCGCGGCCTCTCGCTGCTGCGCTCGGCTACAACCTACGAGGGGCATGCGGCAGCCGCCCAGGCGTTGCGGAAGGCCGGCGATGCCGGCCTGCCCACGGCCCTGTACCTGCTGGGCGTGATGCATGAACGCGGCGCCGGCTTGCCCGCGAGCCTGGAAGACGCGGCGCGGTATTACAAGCAGTCGGCCGAGAAGAACGTGCGCAGCGGCCAGGCACGCTGGGGGCTTGCCCTGCTGGAAGGGCGCGGCGTGCCGCGCAACACCATCGAGGGCGAATCCTGGCTGCGCCGCGCCGCCAATGCCGGCGATCGCGAGGCTGCCGCCCTGGTGGGTGACATCTATGCCCGCGGCGGCGACTTGCCGCCGAATTATGCCGAAGCGGCCATCTGGTACAACCGCGCCGCGGAAGCCGGCCATGCCGCCGCGGCCCGCGCCCTGGGGTTGCTCTTCCTCACCGGCGCGGGCGTGCACCGCGACCCGGAGGAGGCCGGCCGCTGGTTCCGCCGCGCGGCCGAAGGCGGCGACCGCCAGGCGCAGGCCGACCTCGCCAATCTGCTGCTGTCGGGCAACGGCTCCGAGCAGGATGGGCGGCGCACCCGCGAATTATTCGAGCAGGCGGCCGGCTCAGGCGACCTGGTGGCAGCCTTCAATCTGGGCGTCTGCCTCGCCGAGGGCGTGGGTGTGGAGCGTGACGACCGGCGCGCCGTGCTCTGGCTCCGCCGTGCCGCCGATGGCGTGGTCAACGCGCAATATTGGTACGGGCGCATGCTCACCGAGGGCCGCGGCATCGAGGCCGACCCGGTCGAGGGGCGGCTGTGGATCGCCCGTGCGGCGTCCTCCGGCATGCTGGATGCCGAAGTCGCCCTGGGCGAGATGTCGCTCAACGGCGTGGGCGGGGAACGTAACCACGAGGATTCCCTGCGCCTGTTCCGCAAGGCCGCGGAGAAGGGACATGTGGGGGCGATGTTTGCCGTCGGCGCCATGCTCGGCGGCGGCCACGATGTGCCGGAAAACCGCGAAGAAGCCCGCAAATGGTATCGCATGGCGGCCGAGAAGGGCCACACGCACGCGCAGATGATGCTGGGCCGCTTCCTGGCGCGGGGCCTAGGTGGTCTGCCGGAGCCGCGCGAGGCGCGCATCTGGCTGGAACGCGCCCGCGCCGCCGGCGTGGACGAAGCGCAGATCGACCTGGACGGACTGGCCCCCGAAGCCCTGACAGCGATCACCAACAGATAAGAGTTTTTTGCTTCTTTTTTTCAAAAAAGAAGAACTCTTTTTTCTTGAAAGAGAAAAGCAAAGAACTTTCCTTCGGTGGGATCCGACTCGTTGGTTAGGTTTCGGATGGATGTGAGGCCGCGACGGCGGCGGCCGTTTGAGAAGCCGGAACTGGACCTGACGGTGCTGCGCGCCAGCGTGCGCGCCGCATGGGACAAGGGTGAGGCGCTGGCCGCGGCGGGCGACACCAAGGGCGCCCTGGCCTGGCTGGATCGGGCGCATCGCACGGCATCCGCGGATCAGAATCTCTGCCTGGCGCTCGCCCTTCAGGCCCTGCGTGCCGGCGCGGCCGAACAGGCCGTGGCGCTGTTCGGCGAACTGGCCTCACGCCATGGCACGGCGGAATGCTGGGCGGGCCTTGCCGCCGCCCAGCTGGTGGCCGGCCGGCCAGAGGCGGCAGCCTCAGCCCTTCACGCCGGACTTTCGCGCAATGCCCTCGATGAGTCGATGCAGGCGATCGCGGAGGCGGTCTCACGCGGCCTCTGGTGCGGTGTGCGCGCCGATGGAACGCTGATTGTGCGCGTGCCCGATGGCACCGCGCGCTGCACTCTCGATGGCCTGGTCCTGGCGGACGCCAACGGCTCCGCCGAGTTGCACCTCCCCGCCGGCTGGATGCGGGCGCAGCGCCTGGAGGTGACGCGCGGCGGCCAGCCTATACCCGGCAGCCCGATCGAACTGCCGCGCGTGGTGCGGATGGAGTCCTTCGTCGAGCGAACGCCGGCTGGCGTGGCCGGATGGGCCTGGTATCCCGGTGCCCCGGCGCTGGACCCGGAACTCCGCCTGGTGGTGGGCGCCGCCAGGGGCAGCGCCGCGCGGGAGGAAACCGTCACCGCGACGCAATTGCTGGCCGAAGTGGATGGCACCACGCCCTCCGCCCGGCCGCGCCGCTTTGCCTGGACCGTGCCTGCGACCGCGCGGGTGCAGGTGCTCGCAGCCGATGGAAGGGACGTGCTCGGCAGTCCGTTGCCCGCATCCGGCGTCAGGCGGCCACGCGGCAAGCCTGCCGCCATACCCTCGCCCGAGCCCGATCTGCCTGTCGATGTGGTGATCCCCGTCTACCGGGGCCTGCGCACCACGCTGGACTGTATCGGAGCCGTGCTGGGAGCGGCGCCGGCCGATACGCGTGTCTGGGTCGTCGATGATGCCTCGCCGGAGCCGGCGCTGGTGGCGGCTCTGGCGGAGCTGGCCCGGTCGGGCGCGATTCGCCTCATCGGCGTGCCCGGTGCGATCCCCGGCCGCAACCGCGGCTACCCGGCCGCGGTAAATGCCGGCATGCGCGCGGCCTCCGGCCGGCACGTCGTGTTGCTGAACAGCGACACGCTGGTGCCGCCCGGCTTTATCGAGTCATTGCGCGATGCCGCGTGCAGCGCGCCCGATATCGGCACCGCCACGCCACTCTCCAACGAGGCGAGCATCTTCAGCGTGCCCAAGGCGGGCGGCGGCAATCCCGCCCCGGACCTGGCGGGCACGCGTCTGATGTCGGCCCATGCCGCGCGCGCCAATGCGGGGCGCCTGGTGCAGGTACCGACGGCACACGGCTTCTGCATGTTCATCCGGCGCGACTGCCTGGCCGCCACGGGATTGTTCGACGAGGCCAGCTTCGCGCAGGGCTATGGCGAGGAGAATGATTTCTGCGAGCGCGCCCGCAGCGGTGGTTTTCGGCACGTGGCAGTACCCGGACTCTACGTTGCCCATCTGGGCGGCATATCGTTCGGGCCGGCGCGGACGCATCTGCTGAACCGCAACCAGGGCATCCTGGAGCATCTGCATCCGGGCTACGCGGCGCGCGTGGCCGGCTGGATCGCACAGGACAGGCTTTTCCCCGCGCGCCGCCGGATTGACATGGAGCGGTGGAAGCATGCGGCGGCGCCGGCGCAATCATGCCTCCTTGTCACCCATAATTACGGCGGCGGCACCGGACGCGTGGTGGAGGAGCGCGCGCTGGCCCTGCGGGAACAGGGCACGCGGCCCATCGTGCTGCGCGCTGTGGAAGGACGCTGCGAAGTCGGCGAGCCCGGGCTCGATACCCCCAACCTCGCCTTCGAGCTACCTTTCGAGGCCGCTGCGCTGAAGCGCCTTCTGGCGACGTGCCGCCCGATCGCTGCCGAAATCCACCATCTGCTCGGCCATGATCATAGCGTGATGGATCTCATCACGGACCTGGACGTCCCCTATGATGTGTGGATCCACGACTATGCCTGGTTCTGCGCCCAGATCTCCTTTGTCACGGGCGAGGGTCGTTTCTGCGGTGAGCCCGATGCGGCCGCGTGCGATAACTGTGTCGCGCGCTGGGGCCGCTGGATTACCGATCCGGTACCCCCTTCGGCGCTGCGCCGGCGCAGCGCCGCCGAACTCGCCGCGGCACGTTCGGTGATCGTGCCCTCGCGTGACGTCGCGCGGCGTGTGGCCCGCTATGCGCCGCGCGTGTGCCCGCATGTGCAGCCCTGGGAAACCGATCCGCCCTACCAGCCGCCGCGTGTGCGGTCCGGCCCGTCCACCGGCGGCCCCGTGAAGGTGGTGGTGGTGGGTGCGGTCGGGGTGGACAAGGGCTTCGATGTTTTGCGCGCCTGCGCGCAGGATGCGGCGGCGCGCGGCCTTAATCTCAGTTTCGTGGTGGTCGGCTATTCGGTGGACGATGCCGCCCTTCTCGCCACCGGCCGCGTTTTTATCACCGGCCGCTTCGCGGCGCCCGAGGCCGCCGCGTTGATTGCCGCACAATCCGCGCAATTTGCTTTCCTGCCCTCGATCTGGCCGGAGACTTGGTGCTATGCGCTGAGCGATGTGTGGACAGCGGATCTTTCGGCTGTGGTTTTCGACATCGGCACACCTGCTGAACGGGTCCGCGCGTGCGGGCGCGGATGGCTGCTGCCGCTGGGCCTGCCGCCGGCAGCGGTGAATGATGCGCTGCTGTCCCTGGCGCGGGGATAGGCGGAATGTTTCTTGGCCGCATTTATGTATTCAGAAACACCTGCATCGTTTTATCTGCATCACAACTCGGGCATGCCGTCGCGAAGGTGGCGGACATCACCTTGCCCGTGCCGCGGTCTCGGCGCAGATTGCGATGCCGCCCGCGTGAAGTTCTTGAAATAATTGGAGCTCGATGATCTGCCGTGAGTGACCAGAAGAACCCGGCCTTGGCCGGTGCCCCGGCCCAGCCAGGGGCTCAGCAAAATCAGGCCCAGAGAATGGTTACCGAACTGAAGGTTTCGGGAAACCTCATGACTCTGGATGCCGGTCTGTTCTGCATCTTCAACGCCCCGGGCAGCGCCTTGCCGGATCCGGCCACCGGTTTGCCGGGCGTGCGCGTGTCCCTGCCGCCGGGGCCGGTCTTCAGGCCGGAAGCCGTCACGATCACCAGCTTTCGTGACGATGGCTGGCTCGGCGGCTGGAACGGCGCCGCTTTGGTGCGTGTCACGCGCGGGCCCGCGCATGTGCTGGTGACGATTTACCAGGCGCCCAACAGCACCGCCGATGCGCCGCGGCTGCAGATCATGCGCCTGGCTGAAAGCGGTGCCTTGCCGCCGCTCGGCCAGCCGCAAGCTGTGCCCGGGGCGCAGGTGCCACAGGGGATGGCGGTGCGCCCGGCTGCTCTGCAGGCGGCCAACGCGCCGGCGCCCGTGGCGGCTGGCCCTGGCCCGCGGGCCGTGCCATCGCCGGCACCGGCCGCCAACCCGCAAAATACGCCGGCCGGTGCCGGTGCCGCCGACGGCGAGGCCGCCAAGCGCGCCGAGATCGTGGCCCATATCCAGGGCCGAGGCGACGTGATGGCCAAGCTGGACGAATGGACGGGCGAGCCGGACAGCAAGCGCTGGATCGAGGGGTTTGCCGTTTCCCCCAAGGCTGCCTTCCCCGGCACCACGGTCGGGCCTGCCGATGTGGAATACCAGGCCGTGCTCGGCCGAGGCTGGCTTAGCCCCTGGGCGGAAGGCGGCCAGTATTGCGGCAGCCGCGGCATGAGCCTGCCGATCCTGGGCCTGCGCATGCGCCTGCGCGGCGAGGCCGCCGAGCGGTTCGATTGTGTGGTCACCGCCAGCTTCGTCGATGGCACCAAGGTTGGGCCGCTGGACAATGGCGAGCCCTGCCAGGCAGAGAGCATGTCGCCGCTGGAAGCCTTCAAGATCACGCTGATCGATCGCAACGCCGCCCTGTTGCAGCCTTTGCCCAAACCGGACGCGGTGGTGATCGAGGCGCCGGCGCCCAAGCCGGCCGGCCGCCGGCCGCCGGCCGCGCCTGTGGCGGCCGAGCCGGTGGCACCGAAACCGGCCGCGCCGAAATCGGCAGCACCGCAGCCTGTTGTCGCCAAGGCATCCGGCCGCGCCGCGCCGGCGCCGAAATCCGCGCTGCCCGGCAAGCCTGCGGCCGCGCCAAAGCGCGGCGTGCCGCCCAAGACGGACAAGGCGCAGCCTCGCGGCAAGCGGTGAGATCATGCAGCCTGCGGTGCACAAGCCGGAGGCCTTCTAGCCGCCTTGCAGGCCCGAGCCATGCCCATGCGAGGGCCGCGCGGTGAGATATCTGGTTCTGCATCAGAATTTCCCCGCGCAGTTCCTGCATCTGCTGCGGCATCTGGCGGCGCAGAATAAGCATGACCTGGTGTTCATCACCGAGGCCCAGCGCCACAGCGTGGAGGGGGTGCGCAAGGTGGTGCGTGCCGGACCGCGCGCTGCCTCGAACGCCTGGCATCCCTACGCGCGCGAGTTCGAGCTGGCGATGTCACGGGCCGAGATGGTGGCCAGGTCCGCCTTCAGCCTCAAGCAGTTGGGCTTCACGCCGGACATCATCCTCGGCCATCACGGCTGGGGCGAGATGCTGCATGTGAACGATGTGTGGCCCGATACACCGCTGCTCGGCTACCATGAGTATTTCTACAATGTGGAGGGTTTCGATGTCGGGTTCGACCCCGAATTTCCCTCACCGGCGGACATGACCGCGCGCATCCGGATCAAGAACGCGATCAATCTGATCGCCCTGGCCAATCCGGGCCTGGGTCACACGCCCACCCATTTCCAGCACAGCACCTATCCGGCCTGGGCGCGGGACCGGCTGGAGGTGCTGCATGAGGGCGTCAATCTCGACCTGTGTTGCCCCAACCCGGATTTGCGCAGCCGCATGGTGACGCTGGCCGGCTACAAGGTGCGGCCGGAAGAGAAGCTGGTCACCTATGTGGTGCGGGATCTGGAGCCGTACCGCGGCTTTCACGTCATCATGCGGGCGTTGCCGCGGCTGCTGGCGGCGCGGCCGGATGTGCGGGTGATTCTGGTGGGGGGCGATGGTGTGAGCTATGGCTTCAAGCCGCCTGCCGGCACCTGGCGCGAGCATATGCAGAACGAGATCGCGGGCGCGGTGGATATGAGCCGGGTGCATTTCGCCGGGCGGGTTCCATATGAGACGTATCTGAAGCTGCTGCAGCGGTCGGATGCGCATGTGTATCTGACGTATCCGTTCGTCGCCTCGTGGTCGCTGCGTGAGGCGATGGCGGTGGGCTGTGCGATCGTGGGCGCCGATGTGGCGCCGGTGCGCGAGTTCATCACGCATCGCAAGACCGGGCTTTTGGTGCCGTTCCTCAAGCCCGATGAGATTGCCGATGGCGTGCTGGAGTTGCTGGAGGATCAGCGGCTGGCGGGGCGGTTGCGGCGTGGGGCGCGGGTGTGGGCGGAGCGGAATTTGCAGATGGGGGCGTATTTGGAGGGGTATGAGGCGCTGATCAGGAAGGCGGTCGGCTAGAAAAAGCAAGGGGCTCTGCCCCCCATTTCCAGGGGGGCAGAGCCACCTGGCTTAACTTCCTTGCCCCACCTGTTTCTGCAACGCCCCAATCAACGCCCCCACATCATCCCCGTGCTGCGTCAAAAAGCTCGCATAATCGCTCCGGCTCGTCAGCCGCATGCTGGTCCCCTCCGCGATCACATCAACCACCTTGGGCCCCGCCGGCGTGGTTTCCACCACCCACTGCACGTCAACCGTGGCCGCGTTTGGCCGCGTGATCCGTGTGCCCACCAGCGTATTCGCGCCTTGGGGCGAATCGCCGATCATCGCATAGCTGACGCCTTTGTAATCACCCAGATGCCCGCTGATGGCGTTCAGCAGCACCTGATGAAACACGGTGGTATATTGCGTCTGCTGCGCCGGCGTCGCGCTGTTCCAGAAGCGCCCAAGGCAGAAGCGGGCAATCCGGGCCACATCCACATCGTGGTCGATCACCGGCCCCAGCGCCGCCTTGCGCACCGAAGCGGAATCGGGCCCATTGATGATGGCGACCAACTGATCGGCAAACTGGCGCACGAAGGCATTTGCCGGGCTCGCCTGGGCGAAGGCCCGGGGCGCGGCAACCACGGTGAGCAGGCAAGCCGCTCCCGTCAGAGCCAGAAACGTACGGCGTGTGACCTTGGGTGTCATGGACATGTTCTCTGCTCCTGCACGAGCGGCCCTGGCAGAGGGTGGTGCCGAGGGCGCGGTTCGATCTTGGAAAACGTGGCTACACTTGGGTCCGCGGACTATTTCGGCGGCGGCGGGCTCCAGGCTGGCGGGGTGCCTGGATCGTCCTGCCTGGCGGCGGCCACGCGGGCCGCGAGATTCTGCCGATACAAGCTGCGGAAGGTCGCGTAAGGGTCGAGCGCGCCCTCCTTCACGTGCTTGATGTCATCGGCGTAGCGGGAATACCGATCGACCAGTGTCAGGCCGTAGCGCGCCCAGTTGAAGGTGATCAGCCCGTAGCCCCGCGGCACCCAGGTGAATGGATCGAGCGCGATATCCGCGCCGTAACCCGCCACCCCACGCGGGCTGCTTGGCCCCAGCACCGGCAGGTACAGATACGGGCCAGCCGGCACGCCCCACAGCGCCAGGGTGACGTTGAAATCCGTGTCGTGCATGGGATAGCCCCAGCCGGTGGCGACGTCGAAGATGCCGAGCCCGCCCGCGGTGGAGTTGATCACGAACCGCATGAACGTGGTGCCCGCACGGCGCGGATTGGCCTGCGTCACATCGTCGGCGAAGGTGACCGGACTGGTCAGGTTGCTCAACACATTGTGAACGCCGCCACGCACCGGGGGCGGCACCACATGCACGTAGCCCTGAGAAACCGGATTGATGGCGTAGCGCTGAAGCTTGTCGTTGACGCCATAGAAGAACCGGTTGGTTGGCTCCAGCGGGTCGTTGGTCTGCTCATACTCGGCCACTGCATCCGGATCGCTGGCCGGCGGCCTGGTGGCGCAGGCGTTGAGCGCGAGGCCGGCCAGGGCCAGAGTTGCCCAGGCGGGTTGAAAGCGTTTGCGCATAAATGACCCTCGGGGCGTAGCAGGCGGGACAACTCGGTTCCGGCTATGTAGCATCCGGCGCGGGCGCTGCAACGCGGCGGCAGATGCAGGGTTGCAACAGGGTGTATCAGCAGGGACTCAGCGCTGCAGCGCTGCCTGCCACTCTTGCGGTAAGGGGTGCCGAGGCGTCATGAACGTCAACATGGATGACCATTTCCCTGATGCCACGCTGCCGCCCGCCACGCTGGAACGCTGGCTGACCGGCCCGCGCTTCGCGCGCCTGCCGGCGCCGGGCGTGCAGGATGCCGCACCCGCGCTCAGCTTCGAATTCTTTCCGCCCAAGACCGAGGCGCTGGAGGCCCAGCTCTGGACCTGCATCCGGCGGCTGGAAAAACTGCGGCCGCGCTTCGTCTCCGTCACGTACGGTGCCGGCGGCTCAACGCAGGCCCGCACGCATGCCACCGTTGCGCGTATCGTGCGCGAAACCAGCCTGACGCCGGCCGCGCACCTGACCTGCGTGGGCGCCGATCGCGGCGAGGTGGACGATGTGGCGCGCAGCTACTGGGATGCCGGCGTGCGTCACATCGTGGCCCTGCGCGGTGACATGCCCGGAGACGGCCCCTATGTGCCGCATCCCGGCGGCTACGCATACGCGGCGGATCTGGTGGCTGGCCTCAAGCGCGTGGCGGATTTCGAGATCACGGTTGCCGCCTATCCGGAGATGCATCCCGCCGCCGGCACTGAAGCGGCTGACCTGGACAACCTGCGCCGCAAGCTGGATNNGCGCCGATCGTGCCGGGCATCATGCCCGTTTCCAACTTCGAGACGGCTTGCAAATTCAGCGCCGCCTGCGGCGCCAGCGTGCCCGCCTGGATGGCCCGGCTGTTCGAGGGGACCGAGGACGATCCGGAGACCCGCCGGATCGTGGCCGCCGTGGTCGCCGCCGAGCAGGTGCGCGTGCTTCAGGCCAACGGCATCGACGAGTTCCATTTCTACACGCTGAACCGGCCGGACCTGACCTACGCGATCGCGCATATTCTGGGCGTGCGGCCGGGGCAGGAGAAATAGACGGTTATCCGGTTGATCAATTACGATCAATCTGATAGCTTCTGATCATGCGCGTGACATCCGATCAGATCCGGGCAGCGCGTGCGCTTCTGCGCATCGATCAGGCTGACCTCGCCGCGCGTGCCCAAGTATCCGTCATCACCATCCGGCGGCTTGAGGCGGCCGACGTCAGCGATTGTGTGGCACCGGCCACGGTTGAGGGCGTGCGCCAAACACTGGAGCAGGCTGGGGCGGAGTTCATCCCCGGCGGGGTGCGCAAGCGCCCGGCTGCACGGCCCGATGCCCAAGCCCGGTATGAGGAGCTGCGCGCCATAAGCCTGCGCAGTGCCGCGCGCCTGCAAGGGCAGGATCTGTTGACGGACGCCGATCTTTACGACGAGGACGGCCTGCCGGCGTGATCGCCGTGGACAGTTCGGCTCTTGTGGCCATCCTCCGGCGGGAGGAGGAGGCCGAGCGCTTCCTGAGAATTCTCGCCGCGGAAGACCGATGCCTGGTTTCAACGATGAGTTTTCTGGAAACCAGCATCGTCCTGGCCGGCCGCGAAGGCAGTGCCGCGTCTTGGGCCGAGCTTGATGCCATGATCCGGTCCGCATCGATGGATCTGGTGGATCAGGATCCGGCCCAGGCGGCAGAGGCGCGGACGGCCTTTCTGCGCTTCGGCAAGGGAAGGCACCCGGCGGGGCTCAATTTTGGCGATTGCGCATCCTATGCGCTGGCAAAGACGCGNNTTCATGCATTACGTGCCGTTCCCGCTGCAGGGGTTTGTGGGATCGTTCCTGCTGGCCTTTCCCGCCCTGTTCTCGATCATCAATCCACCCGGCGGGGCGCTGATCTTCCTGCAGGTGGCGGGCCAGCGGACGCTTGCGGAACGGCGATGGCTCGCGGGCAAGGTGGGCGTGTATTCCGGGGTGGTGCTGCTGGTCTCGCTGTGGGCCGGCAGCTATGTGCTGAATTTTTTCGGCATCAGCCTGGGCGCCCTGCGCGTGGGCGGCGGGCTGGTGGTGGCCAACAGCGCCTGGCAGTTGCTCAACCAGCCGGAGGCGGACGAAGCCCGCAAGGAACAGCAGGCCCAGCCCGCCCGGCTTTCCGCCAGCGCCGCCTTCTATCCGCTGACGATCCCGCTCACCACCGGCCCCGGCACCATCTCCGTGATGATCGCGCTGGCGGCGGAGCGGCCGCAGTTCGGCCATGGCATCATGCCCTTCATGCTGGGCATGAGCGCCGCTGCGATTTCGATCGCCGCCCTGATCTGGGTGAGCTACCGCTACTCCGATGCGGTGTTCCGCCTGCTGGGCAGCGGCGGCGCGCGGGTGCTGACACGGCTGGTGGCGTTTTTGCTGCTGTGCATCGGCACGCAGATTGTCGTGACCGGTATTGAGGACCTGACGGTGGAGTTCATGGCCGCGCAGCATTTGAACGGGTAGGGTGTGCGATCCAAGCCTGCGCTTGCTATGTGTGACAAGCTCTCGTATTCTGCGCACATATTGGATGGTGAGGGTGCCATGGCCGGTGCGCGCGCGACACCGACGCCGATTCTGGCGTCTGTTCTGGACGACGCCAGGCGCGCCGGGCTGTTCGGCGGGGACAAGACGGTGCATGTCAGCTTTCGCGCCCCCCCTGCCCTGGTTGAGGCTGCCAAGCGTGAAACCGGCGTCAGTTCAACGAGTGAACTGGGGATCGTGGCGCTCGCCATGCTCGCCCGGCCTGATCCTGTGGCTGCGTTTCTCCGCCGCACGCAAGGGCGGCTAGGGCCAGACCACGACCTTGAGTATTGATCTCACAGGCACCCTTCGAAAACGCAAACCCGACAGGCGCCTATCGCCACTCGTTCCCCGGGGGCAGGGCGAGATTTCCGGTCTGGCCACCTTGCCAGCCACGCCCCGTTGCCTGCTGCTGGATACGAATGTGTATATCAACAGCGCTGCCGGGCGGCTCGCCTCTCGCGTGCGCGACGCTCTGGACCAAGCGCTGCTTTTCCACTGCTCGGTTGCCCTGGCGGAACTGGCGACCGGAATTGCTCATGCTGACCCGCTTCATCCCAACTGGCCGGCGATGCGCGACCATTACGCCGAACTCTTCGCCGACATCCCGGCAAGCCGGCTGGTGACCCCCGATGACCGGATTTGGGCGGATGCCGGCGTCATCGCCGGCACACTCGCGCGGACGCAGAGATTCCAGCCTTACCAGCGCAAGGAATGTTTGAACGACGCCTTGATCTTCGTCTCGGCCAGCAAGGCGGGGATCCCGGTGCTGACGTCGAACCGTGATGAATTCGACCTCATCCAGCAANNCCTCCGAAACCTCCGCGAGCGTGATCCCCAGCTTGCTGATCGTGGTCCGGTTCATCATCGAACCCCCATCCATCAGATACATCCACTGATCCATCACCACGTTCTTCAACGGATCGCCCGGCGAAAGCGCCAGCACCCAGCGCCAATGGAACACCCGCCCGGCGGAAATGCCGTCGGCCTGCCCCACCATGTCGTTGGCCGTGGCCACAAAACTGTGCGGGCCGGTGCGGCGCATGTGCCAGTCACGGTGCTGCACGCTGCCATCGCCCAGCGTGAGCGACTGCACCATGTGCAGCGTGCCATCCGCCGCCACCGTGCCCACACAGTCGGTCACCACCGTGTCGGTCGGCCCGCCGCTGCGGTTCTCGAGCACGCCCCAGGAGCGGTGATGGCCGGTCCAGAAGGCAATCGCGTCGAATTCCGGCGCGGTGCCGGCGAAATACCCCACGGGCACGGGCTGGCCGCAGGCGGAGAGGGCGAGCGCCAGGAGGAGGGATAGGCGGCGCATGGGCAAATCCCGAAGGAAGAAGAAAGATTGTTCTTTTTTGAAAAAAAGAACCAAAAAACTTTTAATTCTTTCATGGGGTTGCGGGGGATGAAGCGGTTTGCTGGGCCAGCAGGGCGACCTTGGTGAAGCCGCCCTGGGTGATGGTGCCCATCACCTCCATGATCCGGCCATAGGCGAGGTCCTTGTCGCCGCGCACGAAGATGCGGCGATCGGGGTTGTTCTGCGCGATGTTCTGCAGCTTGGCCACCAGGTCGGGCAGCGCCACCGCCGCGTCCTGCACGAAGATGTCGCCCGCCGCGTTGATCGACACCGTCACCGGCTCGCTGTCCGAATTCAGCGGCTGGGCGTTGGTCTTCGGCAGGTCCACCGTCACGCCGGATGGCATCAGCGGCGCGGTGACCATGAAGATAAAAAGCATCACGAGCATCACGTCGACCAGCGGCGTGACGTTGATCTCGGC
>PKZM01000051.1 GCA_003133065.1 Acetobacteraceae bacterium | reverse complement strand
TGGCGTGTGTGTGCCGCCGTCCACGTACGCCATAGGTAAAAGTTTTTTGGTTCTTTTTTTCAAAAAAGAACGCCTTACCACGTCGCAGCTGTTACCCCGGCCGCCGCATGTCGAACCGGCTCGCAGGGCCGATCTCGGCATAGGCGCTGGGGCCGCCGGCGCGCAGGATGATGCCGGCGCCGAACGTGTCGAACACGCCATCCACCAGCAGATGGCGGGCGATATGCACGCCGATCACCTCGCCGAGCACGAGCCAGGCCTGGGCCTGGTTGCCGCGCCAGCCGCGCAGCTGCACGATGTCGGCCACCTTGCACTCGAACGTGACACCGCTTTCGGCCACGCGCGGCGGCGCCACCAGCCGGGATGGCAGGGGTGTCAGCCCCGCCAGCTCGAACTCGCTGCTGCCATAGGGGGCGGTCGCGCTGGTGGCATTCATCTGCCCGGCCAACGGGCGGGTGGCGAGGTTCCATACGAATTCGCCCGTTTCGCGCGCGTTGCGCAGCGTATCCTTGGCGCCGTTGCTGGAAAAGCCGAGGATGGGTGGGGTGTAGTTGAAGGCGTTGAAGAAGCTGTAGGGCGCCAGGTTCAGCGAACCGTCCGCCCCCTTGGTGGAGATCCAGCCGATGGGCCGCGGCCCGATGATGGCGTTGAAGGGATCGTGGGGAAGGCCGTGGCCGGAGGCGGGTTCGTAGAAGTGGGTGTCGTGGGGCATGGGGGCTCCGGAGAGAAAGAAAGATTCTTCTTTTTTGAAAAAAAGAAGCAAAAAACTTTTGTTTGTTGGGCCGGGACTCTCCACGCGGCGCGCGCAAAGGGATAAAAGTTCTTTGCTTCTTTCTTTCAAGAAAGAAGGCCCCGCGCAGCGGCAAAGCAAAAGACTCTTCTTTTTCTGAAGAAAAAGAAGCAAAAAGACTTTTATCTATTGCGTGCGTGCTGGGTCGGCGAGGCGCGCGGAGGCACGTTCGACGGTGCGGATCATCACCTCGCCGGCGCGTTTAATCGCGGGGTCGGTGTTGGTGATCAGGCGGTCGGCTATCAGCAGGGCGGGGGAGAGGATGCCGCGCAGGTCGTGACGCAGGCTGGCGAGGTTAGCGCGGAGTTCGGCGAGCTGAACCTGGGCGGCGCCGGCCTCATCCAACCGCAGGGCCAGGCTGGCCGCGGTGGCGCTGGCGGCGCGCAGGCGGGGCAGCAGCAGGGCCGTGGCGGCGGCACTTCCGGCAAGGCATCCAGCGACAAGGCCCGCGGCGGCATCCTGAAACTCTGGGGGCATGTCGTGTGCTATCCGTGGTCGTTCATATCGTTAACGCAGCGTTGGCCTGGGGTTCGCGCCACGCGGCGGATTTGACGCGCAGGGGGTCCTGCACCTATACACCGCCGCTCGCCCGGGACCGCTCATGGTCCCGCAAAAGCTGTTGGCTGCTTAAGCTGTTGGAGTGCTGTCGTGAAGCGTACGTATCAACCATCCAAGCTGGTCCGCAAGCGCCGGCATGGTTTTCGCGCCCGCATGGAGACGGTGGGCGGCCGCAAGGTGATCGCGAACCGCCGGGCCAAGGGCCGCAAGCGCCTTTCCGCCTAAAAGCCTGTCCGTAAACGCGCCCCCTCTGTTTAAGAATGGGCGGTCATCTGACGCGGTTCTCCTGCGCTCCGGTGCTCACGGCCACACGAGGCCGCTTCGCTCCGGTGATCGGACAACCACGCCAGCTGACTCACCCGGCCACGTTTCGGAATAGGCTGTTCGTCATGCATACCTCCAAGGCGAAGATTCCGCGGCTGAAGAAGCGGGCGGAGTTTTTGCGGGTGGCGGGGAAGGGGCGAAAGGCGGCGTTGCCGGGGGTGGTGGTGCAGGCGATGGATCGGGGGGATGAGGCGCCGGTCAGGCTTGGATTTACCGTGACGAAAAAGGTAGGCAACGCTGTGGTGCGAAACCGGACGCGGCGGCGGCTTCGCGAGGCCGCCCGGCTTCTGCTGCGGGAGAGCCCCGCCGCCGGTGCCGATCTGGTGCTGGTGGGCCGCGAGGGCACGCGGGGCCGCCCGTTCCCCCTGCTGATCGAGGATCTGCGGCGCGGCTTGATCAAATTGGGCGTGACGATGCCGGCCGGCCAGGACGCCGCGCGATGAGCGTTGCGGCCCGGGCTCTGGCGGTGCTGGTGCGCTTTTACCAGCTCGCGGTGCGGCCCCTGCTGCCGCCTGCGTGCCGGTTTTACCCCAGTTGCAGCGACTACGCGATTGAGGCGCTGCGGTCGCATGGCGCAATGCGGGGCGCGCTACTTGCCTCCTGGCGCGTGATGCGCTGCAACCCTCTCGTGCCGGGCGGCTATGATCCGGTGCCCACGCCGCGCTGCTGCGCGCGGCCCCATACCTGCGAAACGCTTCGCCGCGCGACGTTACGCACTTCCAAGGCTCGCTGATGGATCAGAAACGCCTGCCCCTGTTCATCGCGATCGCGCTGGCGATCCTGCTGGGGTTCCAATACCTGATGCCGCCGCCGCGGCGTGCGCCCGTTGTGGTGCCGTCACCGGCTGTGCATACGCCGGCGCCGGGGGTGGCTGGTGGTTCGGTCGGGAATGGGCCGGCGGGTCCTGGCACGCAGGCCGTGCATGTGCCGGCGCCGGCCAATGTGCCGCGGCTGGCGATCGACGGGCCGCGCGTCGTGGGCAGCATGAGCTTGCTGGGTGCGCGGCTGGATGACATACGGCTGAAGGATTACCACGATACGGTGAGCCACGCTTCGCCGCTGGTGCGCGTGCTGGAGCCCCTCTCCGATCCGCAGCCCAGTTATGTGCAGTTCGGCTGGAGTGGGCCGGACGGTGTGAAGATGCCGGGCGACGATACGGTATGGACCAGCAGCGGGGGCACCGTGCAGCTCGGCCATCCGGTAACCTTGGCTTGGGACAATGGCGCCGGGCTGGTGTTCCAGATCGCGATTTCGATCGACGACAATTACCTGTTTTCCGTCACGCAGAGCGTGCATGCGACGGGCACGGCCAGCGTGCAGGTATGGCCGTGGGAGCGCGTGCGCCGCGATTACCAGCCGCCAGCCGCGGGCTACAGCGTGCTGTTCGAGGGCCTGCTCGGCGTGATGGACGACCGGTTGAGCACGCAGAGCTATTCCAGCGTGAAATCGGCTGCCGCCAAGCATGGCGGTGTGGGCTACGACCATACGGGCGCCGGCGGCTGGGCTGGCTTTACCGACAAATATTGGCTGACCGCGCTCATCCCCGCGCAGGACGTGACGGTGCGCACCTCCTGGAACCAGTGGATGGATAACGGCGAGGAACGCTATCAGGTCAGCTATGCCACCGAGCAGCCGGAACATGTGGCACCGGGAGGCACCGCCAGTTTCGCCAGCCGCGTGTTCGTGGGTGCGAAGGAAGTGCATCTGCTGGATGCCTACCAGGCCCGCGCCGGCATACCGCTGCTGAGCTATGCGGTGGATTGGGGCTGGTTCTTCTTCCTGACCAAGCCGTTCTATTACGCGCTGGATTTCATCTATTCGCTCACCGGCAATTTCGGGGTGGCCATTCTGATCTTCACGCTGGGCGTGAAGATCCTGTTCTACCCGATCGCCGCGCGCTCCTATCAGCAGATGGGCAAGATGCGTCTGCTGGGGCCGAAGATCCAGCAGGTGCGGGAGCGCTACAAGGACGATCCCACGAAGCTGCAATCCGAGATGATGTCGGTGTACAAGGCGGAGAATGTGAGCCCGGTGAGCGGCTGCGCGCCGATGCTGCTGCAGATCCCCGTGTTCTTCTCGCTGTACAAGGTGATTCTCGTCACGATCGAAATGCGGCATGCGCCGTTTTTCGGCTGGATCCAGGATCTGTCGGCAACCGATCCCACCAACATCTTCAATCTGTTCGGGTTGTTGCCGTTCGATCCGAGCCTGCTCTCGCCGTATCTGCACCTCGGGATCTGGCCGCTGATCATGGGCGGCACGATGTATATTCAGCAAAAGCTGAACCCGCCGGCGCCCGACCCCGCGCAGGCAAAGATGCTGCAGTTCATGCCGCTGATCTTCATGTTCACCATGGGCCGTTTCCCCGCGGGCCTGGTGATCTACTGGTCCTGGAACAACGCGCTGACCTTTGCCCAGCAATGGTACATCCAGCGCTCCGCCAAGCTCAGCCCCAAATCCGCGCGCCTCGCCAAGTGAATTCCGTCTGGGCTGAAAAAAGAAAGATTAAACCACAAAGGCACGAAGGCACGAAGAGTATCACGAAGACCACCGAGGGAGAACGGCTTGTGAGCACGACGGCGCGCAACGCCTTTGAGTTTCTGAGTGGCTCCTTGGTGCTTTGGTGCCTTCGAGGTTTCACTTTCTTTGTCTGCCGGGATCGGCGCCCGCGCCGTTTGGGTGCGTAGCCGTGGATGACGCGGAGGATATCGAGGCGGGGCGGAAGCTGTTCGCGGGGGAGTGCAGGTTTTACTTCGCGGCGCAGCGGATCGATCAGTTGCCCGAGCCACGAGGGCCGGAGGTGGCGTTCGCCGGCCGATCGAACGTGGGCAAATCCTCGCTGGTGAACGCTCTGGCGGGGCACAAGGCCTTGGCACGCGCTTCCAGCGAGCCGGGGCGCACGAAACAGTTGAACTTCTTCGATCTGGCGGGGCGCCTCGTGCTGGTGGACATGCCCGGGTATGGGTATGCGCAGGCCGCCAAGGCGGTGAAGGAAGATTGGCAAGGGCTGATGTTCGATTTCCTGCGTGGCCGGGTGGCGTTGCGCCGCGTGGTGCTGCTGCTGGATGCGCGGATCGAGCTGAAGGCCTCCGATCACGCGGTGATGGATCTGTTCGATCGGGCGGCGGTGGCGTTTCAATTGGTGCTGACGAAGGCTGACGGCGTGAAGCCGGATCGCCTGGCGCGCAAGCTGACCGAGGTGCGCGCCGTGATGGGCAGGCACGCGGCGGCGTTTCCCGAGGTGACGGTGACAAGTGCGCGGACCGGCCTCGGGATCGAGGAGCTTCGGGCGAGCCTGGCCACACTGGCGGCGTAGGGTACTATTGACCCCTTCGCTTTCCACCCCTAACCGGGCGAAGCATGACAAACAGCCCAGAAGCGCTGCGGCGCGCGACCGAACAGGCAGCCATCCTGGCACAGGCGCTGCCTTTTCTGCGCCGCTATGCCGGCGCCACGGTCGTGGTGAAATATGGCGGCCACGCCATGGGCGATCCGGAACTGGCCACCGAATTCGGCCGCGATATCGCCCTGCTGAAGCAGGTGGGGGTGAACCCGGTCATCGTGCATGGCGGCGGGCCGCAGATCAACGCCATGCTGAAGCGCCTGGCGATCAAGAGCGAGTTCATCGACGGGCTGCGCGTGACGGACGCCGCCATGGTGGAAGTGGTGGAGATGGTGCTGGCCGGCACCGTGAACAAACATGTCACCGAGCTGATCAACCGGGCCGGCGCGCTGGCGGTGGGCATCTCCGGCAAGGATGGCGGCCTGATCCGCGCGCGGAAAATGACGCGCACGGTGGTGGATCCGGACAGCCATATCGAACACGTGCTCGATCTGGGGTTCGTGGGTGAGCCGGAGAATGTGGATGTGCGGGTGATCCACGCGCTGACCGGTTCGGGGTTGATCCCGGTGGTCGCGCCGGTCGGTTTGGGCAATGACGGGCAAACCTACAACATCAACGCCGATGACGCGGCCGGCGCCATCGCCGGCGCCCTGCATGCCACGCGGCTGCTGATGCTGACCGATGTGCCCGGCGTGCTGGACAAGAACGGCGAGCTGATCGCAGACCTCTCGGTGGCTGAGGCCAAGGCCAGGATCGCGGACGGCACGATCACCGGCGGGATGATCCCCAAGGTGGAGAATTGCTTCGAGGCGCTGGGCTTTGGCGCCAAAGGCTGCGTGATCCTGGATGGCCGCGTGCCGCACGCGGTGCTGCTGGAACTGTTCACCGAAGCCGGACCCGGCACGCTGATCCACCGCTAGCGATGCCGGAGGAGGCGGGAGATGGCCCCGATCTTTCGGGGGCCTGGAGCGGGCTTTACAGCTTTCCCAAAGGGCCGCCGCCGGTGTTCTTCGACGCGGACCTTGCCAGTTCCGGGGACTGGATCACCGGCACCACCAGCGAAACGGTGATGATCGGCGGCCATAAGCGCGTTCTGGGCTCCACCCTGTCCGGGCGCCGCAGCGGGCACGAGGTTACCTGGCTCAAGACGTATGATGATGCACCCGTCGAATATGATGCCGTTCATTACGAAGGCCGGATCAACGCCGATGCGAGCGAAATCGAGGGAAGGTGGGTGATCGCGGGCAACTGGTCGGGCACGTTTCTCATGATCCGCGGCGGGCGCGGAAAAGCACGGCGGGCGCGGGATGTTGCGGTTTCGGTGTAGGTGAAGGAAGAAAGGCCTTCTTTTCCGAAGAAGAGAAGCAAAAGACTTTTGACACTTGGTGCGAGGCTTGCCGGCAGCGCGCGCAAACGAACAAAAGTTTTTTGGTTCTTTTTTTAAAAAAAGAACACTTCTTAAGGACAGACGGTGATGATCCTGGGCGACATGCAGGCGGCCATAGGGGCTCTGTGGGAGAAACGCGAGACGGTGTCGCCGGCCAGCGGGGCTGAGGTGCGCGCGCCGATCGAGGCGGTGCTGGACCTGCTGGATAGCGGCCGGTTGCGCGTGGCCGAACCCCGGCCCGACGGATGGGCAGTCAACGCCTGGGCGAAGCAGGCGGTGCTGCTGTCCTTCCGGCTGAATGAGTGCGCGCCGATGCCGGGCGCGGGCGGCGCACCGGTGTTCGACAAGGTGGCCATGAAATGCGCCGGTTGGGATACAGCGCAGTTTGCCGCGGCCGGCTTCCGCGCGGTGCCGGGCGCCATCATCCGCCGCTCGGCCTACGTGGCCCCCGGCGCCGTGCTGATGCCCTGCTTCATCAATGTCGGCGCCCATGTGGGCGCGGGGACGATGATCGACACCTGGTCCACGGTGGGCAGTTGCGCGCAGATCGGCGCGCGCTGCCATATCAGCGGCGGTGTCGGCATTGGCGGCGTGCTGGAGCCGCTGCAGGCCGGCCCGGTGATCATCGAGGATGATTGTTTCATCGGCGCACGCTCCGAAGTGGCGGAAGGTTTTATCGTCGAACGCGGCAGCGTGATCTCCATGGGCGTATTCCTCGGCGCCTCCACCCGCGTGATCGACCGCGCCACCGGCGAGGTATTCATGGGCCGCGTGCCCGCCTATTCGGTGGTGGTGCCCGGCACCCTTCCGGGCAAACCCTTGCCGGACGGCAGCGCAGGGCCCGGCCTGGCCTGCGCCGTCATCGTCAAGCGCGTGGATGCGCAAACCCGCGGCAAGACCGCCATCAACGACCTGCTGCGCGATTGATGCCACCGCCAGCTTGTTCCGGGGCGCGTGATGTCTGTATGACCCTAACCTGGGCTTGTGGAGGGGTGCTGTGCGTATCGCAATGATCGGCGGCGGCTATGTGGGGCTGGTATCGGGCGCCTGCTTCGCCGAGCTCGGCAACGACGTGGCGGTGGTGGAGGTGGATGCCGCCAAGCTGACCAGCCTGCGCGAGGGCGGCATCCCGATCTACGAGCCCGGCCTGCAGCCGCTGGTGGCCGATAACGCCCGCGCCGGCCGGCTGAGCTTCGGCGACGATATCGCCGCGGCCGTGGCGGGGGTGGATGCTGTATTCATCGCGGTGGGTACCCCTACGCGGCGCGGTGATGGCCATGCCGACCTCTCCTACGTATTCGCCGCCGTGGAGCAGGTGGCGCGGGTACTCACCGGCTATACGGTGATCGTGACGAAATCGACGGTGCCGGTGGGCACCGGCCGGCGCATCAAGGAGATTCTGCGCAGCGTTCGCCCGGATCTGGAGATCGACGTCGCCTCCAACCCCGAATTCCTGCGCGAGGGCAGCGCCATCCCCGATTTCATGCGCCCGGACCGGGTGGTGATCGGCGTGGAGACCGATCGGGCGCGCGAGGTGCTGCGCCAGCTCTACCGGCCGCTTTATCTGATCGAAGCGCCGATCCTGTTTACCAATCTGGAAACCGCCGAGCTGGTAAAATACGCGGCGAACTCCTTCCTCGCCATGAAAGTCACGTTCATCAACGAAATGGCCGATATCTGCGAGCGTGCCGGGGCGGACGTGCACGACGTGGCGCGCGGCATCGGCCTGGATGGGCGGATCGGCCGCAAATTTCTCCATCCCGGCCCGGGGTTTGGCGGAAGCTGCTTCCCCAAGGATACGCTGGCGATGGTGCGCATCGCCCAGGATCACGGCACGCCGAGCCGGCTGATCGAAGCGGTGGTGGCGGTGAACGATGCGCGCAAGGCCAGCATGGCCGCGCGGGTGATCGCAGCCGCCGGCGGATCGCTGCGTGGCAAGACCGTGGCCATTCTTGGGCTGACCTTCAAGCCGGAGACGGACGATATGCGCGATGCGCCGTCCATCCCCATCGTCGGCCGTCTGGCCGAGGATGGGGCGGTGATCCGCGCGTTCGATCCCGCGGGGATGGACCAGGCGCGCCCGATGCTGCCGGACAGCGTGATCTACTGCGCCGATGCGATGGATGCCGTGAAGGGCGCCGATGTGCTGGTGGTGGTGACGGAGTGGAACGAGTTCCGCGCCATCGCGCCCGAGCGGCTGCGGGAGGCGATGCGCGGCGACCTGATCGTGGATTTGCGCAACATGTATGAAAAGGCGGCGATGCTGGCCGCCGGCTTCCGGTATCAGAGCATCGGGCGCCCCTGATGCCACGGTTAGGGGTGTTTGGCGCGGCCGCGGCCGCGTTGCTCATGGCTTGCCTGTTCTGCCGCCCCGGCATGGCGCAAAGCACCGAGTCGCCGTCCTATGTCAGCCCGCCCGCGCCCTTGCCGCCGGCCCCGGCGGTAATGCCGGAGGCGCATTACGGCACCATGGCCTCCGACCCCGATCCGCGGGATTTCGTGCGCCGGGCCGCATCCCAGCTCGAGCTGCTGGGCGTGCCGCAGCGGTTCGGCGGGTTCGATATCGGCTGGCTGGGCCTGCGCCGCGATGGCGCGGGCGCGGCACGGCGGCCGAGCGCGTATGAGGTGCGGGATGCGCTGCGCACGGTCAATGCCATGGGCGGGGCCGTGGTGCGGTCGCGCGCGCTCGCCGCCAGCGTGGGCTGCGCGCTGTGCCTGGAACCCAGCCCAGGAGAATTCTCGGCCGATGGCTTTGCCGCGATCGATATGGTGCTGAAAACCGCGGGCGATCTGGGCCTGAAGGTGATCCTGCCGCTGGCAGGCGGCAGTGCCGATTGCCGGGCCCCGGATTCACCGGATGCACCGGTGCCGGCGGGGGAGACCAGCAGTGAGGCCGGATCGGGCAGTATCTGCACCTATCTGCGCTGGCACGGGCTGACCGACCGCGCGGCATTCTTTACCGATCCGCAGGTGCGGGCGGATTTTCTGGCGCATGTCAGCGAAGTATTGAACCATGTGAATGGCTTGACCGGCGTGCCCTATCGGCAGGACCCCGCCGTGCTGGCGTGGGAGAATTGCGACGGGTGCGGCCAGGATGGGGATCCGGCAGCGGTATCGGCCTGGGTGGAAGCCGTGGGCCAGGCGATCAAGGCCGCGGACCAGTATCATTTGTATGAGAACGGGGCGTTCGCGGGCCGCATCGGGCCGCGTGTGGCGCATCCCGTGGCCGCCGCCCTGTTTGCCACGCCGAGCGTGGATATTCTGGGCGATCGCATGCCCGCGGATGGTGATCCAACGGCGGCGCGCGCGACGCTGATCGATACCGCGGCGGCGGCGGCGGCGAGCGGCCGGGTTTATGTGCTGGACAATTTCGGCTGGAGCCAGGGCTTATGGAAGACGACGGACGATCTGAGCGCGATGCTGGCGGGCATGGAGCGTGTGCACGCCCTCACCGGCGTGCTGGTGAGTGGCCTGGAGGCGCATGCGGATGGTGGCGGGTTTCTGCCGCCGCCGGGTGGGGCGCACCCGGCCGGCATGGGGCCGCTGTATTTCCCCGGCATTCCCGTGGCCGGGATGGATGCCGCCGACATGCTGCTGCGCGACCGGCTGCTGCGGCGCTTCAACTATGCGATGGGAGACGTGATGGAGACGCCGGCGCCGCTGCTGCCGCCGCCGCCGGAGATCATCAGCGTGGTGAAGGGCCGCGTGGTGTGGCGCGGCGCGGCCGGCGCTGCGAGCTATACGATCGAACGTTCGGCCGATCCGTTGATACCGGGGTCATGGCAGACTCTGTGCGACCGGTGCGCGAGCGATTTGACGAGCGGGTGGCAGGATCCGGATCGGGGTGCCTGGGGCGGGTGGTATCGGGTGATTGCGGCGAATATTAATGGGCATACGGGGAATACGTCGGGTGTGCAGCAAGGGAAGTAAGGAAGATTCTTCTTTTTTGAAAAAAAGAAGCAAAAAACTTTTGACTGGCTGTCGCGGACCGAGCCGGAAGCGGGCGCAATAGGTAAAAGTTTTTTGCTTCTTTTTTTCAAAAAAGAAGACTTTTTCTTGCCACCGCCTCCGCCACCCGCGTTCCATCGATGGCCGCCGAAAGAATCCCCCCCGCATACCCCGCCCCCTCCCCCGCCGGATAAAGCCCCTCGGTATTGAGGCTCTGGAAATCCTCGCCGCGGGTGATGCGCAGGGGGGATGAGGTGCGGGTTTCCACACCGGTAAGCACGGCGTCCGGCATGTCGAAGCCGGGGATTTTTCGGGCAAACACGGGAAGGGCCTCGCGTATGGCGGCCAGCACGTAGTCCGGCAGGCATTCGGCGAGGTCGGTGGGGCGCACGCCGGGTTTGTAGGAGGGGATCACCTCGCCCAGCGCGGTGCTGGCGCGGCCGGCGAGGAAATCGCCCACGCGCTGGGCGGGGGCGGCGTAGGTGGCGCCGCCGGCGATGTAGGCGGCGGATTCCAGGCGGCGCTGGAATGCGATGCCGGCGAGCGGATCGTTTGCATCGGCCGCGGGGAAATCGGCCGGCGTGATGCCGACGACGATGCCGGCATTGGCATTCCGTTCGGCGCGGGAGTACTGGCTCATGCCGTTGGTGACGACGCGGCCGGGTTCCGATGTGGCGGCCACCACGGTGCCGCCGGGGCACATACAAAAACTGTAGGTGGAGCGGCCATTGGCGCCGTGGTGCACCAGCTTGTAGTCGGCCGCACCGAGCATCGGGTGGCCCGCAAAGCCGCCGAAGCGGGCCCGGTCGATCACCGATTGCGGGTGTTCGATCCGCACGCCGACGGAGAAGGGTTTCGGGTCTACATGCACGCCCCGGGCGACGAGGGTGGCGAACAGGTCGCGGGCGGAGTGGCCGGGGGCGAGGATCACCTGCCGCGCCTGTAGCGTTTCGCCGGTGTTGAGTTCCAGAGCTTCGATGCGGCGGGCGCCGGTGGGCGTGCGGCCAATCACCAGATCCGTGACGCGGGTGCCGAAGCGGTATTCCCCGCCGAGGGCTTCGATGGTGGCGCGCAGGCTTTCCACCACGGTGACGAGGCGGAAGGTGCCGATATGGGGTTTGCTGGAGACGAGGATCTCCTCCGGTGCGCCGGCGCGGACGAATTCCTCCAGCACGCGGCGGCCAAGATGGGCGGGGTCGCGGATACCGGACCAGAGTTTGCCGTCGGAGAAGGTGCCTGCGCCGCCTTCGCCGAACTGGACGTTGCTTTCCGGGGTAAGGAGGGATTTGCGCCAGAGGGCGAAGGTATCTTTGGTGCGTTCGCGCACCACGCGGCCGCGTTCGATGATGATGGGGCGGAAGCCCATCTGGGCGAGGGTGAGGGCGGCGAAGAGGCCGCAGGGGCCGGCGCCGATGACCACCGGGCGGGCGGCGCCCGCCGGCGCGCGCGTGACGTGATGATACGACATATCCGGCGTCGGGGCCACGTGCGGATCGCTGGCGAAGCGGGCGAGGAGGGCGGCTTCGTCGGCCGTTTCGACATCCAGCGTGTAGATCAGGTGGATGGCGCTGCGGCGGCGGGCATCGGTGGCACGGCGGAAGATATGGATGGTTTTGGGCTGTATGCCGAGCTTGGCTTTTACCGCGTCGGCTATGGCCTCTGCCGAATGATCCAGCGGCAGCTTTATTTCCGTCAGTCGCAGCATTTCCGGTGAGTCGGTACCAATAGGTAAAAGTTTTTTGGTTCTTTTTTTCAAAAAAGAACAAAAGAAAAAAGACTCTTCTTTTTTGAAAAAAAGAAGCAAAAACTTTTGGACTTGGGGCGTTTCCCTGATGGCGAGGTTATGGGTATAGGCGCAGGGGTCAGCAAGGATGATGTGATGCCGCCGATCGATGCAGCACCTGGGTTCCGCATGGAGAAGGACGCCATGGGGGCGCTGCCGGTGCCCGCGGACCGGCTGTGGGGGGCGCAGACTCAGCGCTCGATCCAGAATTTCCCGATCGGGGTGGACCGGTTCCGCTTCACCCGCCCGGTGATCCGGGCGATGGGGCTGCTGAAGAAGGCGGCGGCGCTGGCCAATGGCGAGCTGGGGGAACTGCCGGCCGAGAAAGTGAACCTGATCATCCGCGCGGCGACCGAGGTGATCGACGGGGATCTGGACGCGGAGTTCCCCCTGGTGGTGTTCCAGACCGGATCGGGCACGCAGACGAACATGAACGCCAACGAGGTGATCGCCAACCGGGCGATCCAGTTGGCGGGCGGGGTTGTGGGATCGAAATCGCCGATCCACCCCAACGACGATGTGAACCACAGCCAGAGCAGCAACGACACCTTCCCCACCGCCATGCACATTGCGGCGGTGGAGCAGATCGAGCATCGGCTGCTGCCGGCGGTGGCGCAGCTGCGCGCCACGCTGGATGCCAAGGCGCGGGATTTTGCCGGCGTGGTGATGATCGGGCGGACGCATTTGCAGGATGCGACTCCGGTGACGCTGGGCCAGGTGATCGGCGGCTGGGTGGCGCAGATCGATGGTGCGGTACGGTCTATCCGCGCGGAGTTGCCGGGGCTGCTGGAGCTGGCGATCGGCGGCACGGCGGTGGGCACCGGGTTGAACGCGCACCCGCAGTTCGGCGATCGGGCGGCGCATCACATCGCGGCGGAAACCGGGTTTGCGTTCGTTTCGGCGGCCAACAAGTTCGCGGCCCTCTCGGCGCATGATGCGCTGGTGACGGTGAGTGCCACGCTGCGCACCCTGGCCGGCGCGCTGATGAAGATTGCCAACGACGTGCGCTGGTATGCGTGCGGCCCACGCGCCGGGTTCGGCGAGATCCGGATTCCCGAGAACGAGCCTGGATCATCCATCATGCCGGGCAAGGTGAACCCCACGCAGAGCGAGGCACTGACGATGGTGGCGGTGCAGGTATTCGGCAACGATGCGGCGGTGGCGTTCGGCGGCAGCCAGGGCAATTTCCAGTTGAACGTGTACAAGCCGGTGATGGTGCATAATCTGCTGGAATCCGCGGCGTTGCTGGCGGATGGTTGTTTGGCGTTCGATGTTGGCTGCGCGCGGGGCATTGAGCCGGACGAGGCGCGGATTGCGCAGAACGTGCAGAATTCGCTGATGCTGGTAACGGCGCTGAACCCGCATATTGGGTACGAGAAATCCGCGCAGATTGCGCTGAAGGCGCATCGCGAGGGCACGGGGCTGAAGGAAGCGGCGCTGGCGCTGGGGTTTTTGAGCGCGGAGAATTTCGATGCGTGGGTTAGGCCGGAGGAGATGACGGAGCCGATGGTGCGGTAGGGCCGTCGAAGGCGCTGCTGTGCCCGCCCGATTTCCACGGCTTGCTGGCCACTGATCGGGGTTCACGGCCCGCTACGTAGTCGGGTGAGTTCGCTTTTGCCAGAAGAAGACTGTTCTTTTTTTGAAAAAAAGAACCAAAAAACTATTGTTCGTTTGCACCCGATTCCGGCAAGTCCGCGACAGCACAGCCAAAAGTCTTTTGCTTCTTTTCTTCAGAAAAGAAGACCTTTCTTTCTTACCCCTGCGATACCACCGTCTGTCCCGGCGCCACAATCCGCCGCGCAGGGTCGCGGGTCAGCGTGTCCACCATGATGTCGCGCGCCAACGGCGCCGCCACATCGGCACCCGCATTGCCGTGCTCCACCACCACCGAGATCGCATAACGCGGCGCGTCATACGGCGCGAAACACACGAACAGCGCATGCGGGCGAAACTCCCAGGGCAGGCTGGCGGAGTTGAAATTGCCGTGCTCGCGCGCCCAGCGGCTGACGCGGCGCACCTGGCTCGATCCGGTTTTGCCGGCTAGCTGAATATCGGGCATCGGCAATTTGGCATGGGGCGCGGAGCCGCCAGCTTCGTTGACCACGCCGAACATGCCACCGCGGATGAGCGCGAGATTGGCCTCGGGGATATCCAGCAGCGGCCAATCTTCCGGCTTCGCACCGGTCTGGGCGGCGGCCGCAATCCGCCGCGTCACATGCGGCACCACCGCGCGGCCGGTGGCGATGCGGCTGACATACGTGGCCAGTTGCAGCGGCGTGGCAATCACATACCCCTGGCCAATGCCGCAACTGATCGTGTCGCCGATGTTCCAGGCATGGCCGTGGCGGCGGCGCCATCCTTGCGTGGGCATCAGGCCTTTGCGGGCGCCCGGCAGGTCGATGCCGGTATCCATGCCGAAGGTGAACTGGTTGGCGGTCTCGGCAATCTTGTCGATCCCCGTGCGGCGCGCGACCTCGTAGAAGAATACGTCGCAGGAATGCTTGATGCCGCCATGCAAATCGAGCGATCCGTGGCCGGTCTTCTTCCAGCAATGGAAGCGCGTGTCGCCGAGATCGAGGTAGCCGGGGCAGTTGATCCGGTCGGTGGGGCCGAGCGTGCCGGCGCGTAAGCCCGCCAGGCCCACCGCCAGCTTGAAGGTCGATCCGGGTGGATACACGCCGGCGGTGGCCTTGTTGATCAGCGGCGTCTTGCGGTTAGAGGTCCACTCGATCCACTGTTTTTCGGAAACCCCACTGTCGAACAGGGAGGGATCGAAGCTGGGCGTGGTGGTCATGGCCAGCACCTCGCCATTGGTGCAGTCCATCACAACGGCACTTGCGGCGGCATCGCCGAGGCGGGCCAGGGTTGCACGCTGCAAATCGGCATCGATGGTCAGGCCGATTTCCTCGCCCGGGGTGCCTTCGGTGCGCTCCAGCTCGCGGATGATGCGGCCGACGGCGTTCACCTCCATCTGCACTTCGCCGGCTTGCCCGCGCAGGGCATCCTCGTGGAACTGCTCCACGCCGGCGCGGCCCACGCGCACGCCGGGCAGGGCAAGCACCGGGTCATCGCCCAGATCCTTCTCGCTGGGCGGGGCCACATAGCCCACGATGTGCGCCAGATCGGGGCCGAGCGGGTAGTTGCGGGTGGTGCCCACATCCACGATCACGCCGGGCAGATCGGGCGCGTGGACTTCGATGGCCGCCATCTGGTCCCAGTCCAGGAACTCCTTCAGCGTCACGGGGATGAAGCGGCGGTTATGCTTGAGGTCGCGGTCGATGCGGGCATGGTCGTGATCGGCCAAAGGCACGATGCGATCGAAGGCGGCCAGGGTTGCCGCCACATCGGTGGTTTCCTCGGCCAGCAGCAGGGCCCGCCAGTTCAGCGTGTTGCCGGCCAGCACCTGGCCGAAGCGGTCCAGGATGCGGCCGCGGGGCGGTGCAATCAGCCGGGCGCTGATGCGGTTGCTCTCCGCCAGGGTGGCGTATTTCGCGCCTTCCTGCACCTGCACGCGATAGAGTTTTGCTGCGAGCGCGGTGAGGGCGGCCGTCTGCCCCGCCATGATGATGAGCGCCCGCCGCGTGAAAACGCCGTTCCGCGTCCCCTCCTGCTTCATCATGTGGTGCCGGCTACGGGTGTCATGGGGGTGTGTCGGATCCAACAGGTAAAAGTTTTTTGCTTCTTTTTTTCAAAAAAGAAGGAAGAATCTTCTTTCTTGAAAGAAAGAAGCAAAGAACTTTTGCTCATTTACGTGGCGCGCTCCGGGGCAGCGGGGCCACGGTGGAGCAGGATGAGGTAGAGGGCGATGATGGGGTAGAGCCCCGCGGCCAGGGCGAATTCGAACAGGCCGGCTGCAGGCGGAAAGATGTGCCAGGTGAGGAAGCAGGTCAGGACCCATTTGCCGGCGCTGGCCGCCGCGGCCACGCCGATGAAGGCCAGCCATACAACGCCAAAACCACTGCGGGTGAGTGCACGGCGAAATTTGAGCGCCACCGCGTGGATCAGCAGCAGCAGCAGCACGCCTATCCCCACCGGCCCCTGGGCCATCAGGTCCAGCAGCAACCCGATGCCAAACACCAGCAGCGCCGGCAGGGCGGCGGGCCGGTAGAGCGACCAGAAATAGATGCAAGCCATCGTCCATGCCGATTGTATCTGGGCCTGGCCGGGCATGCCGATGGGTGCCGCGAGCAGCAGCAATACGATCGTCGTCTGCGCCGCCGGGAAAGCATGGCGGGAGGCCACGTCCATCTGGTGCCAGACCCCCAGGCGGGGGCGTATGCCGGGTTTCTTATCCATCCGCGCCGGTGGCGTCAGTCGCCAGAGCCGCTGGCGTGGGCGAGGGCGCCGGCGGCGGCGGTGCGCAGGCCGCTTTCCGGTGGCACGATCCCCTCCAGCCCGTAATCGAAGATACGCACGATTTCCAGGCGCTCGAGATCGGCCGCCGGGGTCACCTGCAGCTGGTGGTCGGACCCGTAATGCACGGTGCCGATCAGGAGGCCGGAGGGGAAGGCGTTGGCGGCTCCCGACGTGATGACCCGCTCGCCTTCTTCCGGATGGGCGCCATCCTGCAGATAGAGCAGCTTCGGCGTGGGTGCATTGGTGCCGGCGAGAATGGCGCGGGCGCGGCTTTTTTCCAGCAGCACGGGGATACGGCTGTTCATGTCGGTGATCAGCAGCACGCGGGCGCTGCGGGCGCCCACCTCCGTCACGCGGCCGGCCACGCCGCTGGCATCGAGTGCCACCTCGCCGCGGCGCACGTCGCTATGCGGCCCCATCGAGAGCAGCACTGAACGGGCATACACGCCCCCGGCATCGGCCACCACGCGGGCGGTCACGAAGGAAAGTTTGGGGTCCGGCACCCAATGCAGATTGGATTTCAACACCGCGTTCTCGGCATCCAGCGCCATGGCAACGTCATACCAGTGGCGCAGGCGCTCGTTTTCCAGGCGCAGGCGGGCATTGTCGGCCTGAAGGGCGCAAACCTCGCGCACCGCGCGCGCCGCGCCGCGTACTGCCCGCAGCGGTGCATCCACCACCGCATAGATCGGTGCCAGCGCGTCTGAGAGGGTGATGCGGGCGCGCTCGGGCACCAGCGGCGTGGCACGGCCCAGCAGCATCAGGGCCAGTGAAAACACGATGAGGACCGGAAGTGTGAGGCGCGCCAGGGCCTGGCGAGCCTGAATGGAGAGCCTGATCACGCCGCCTGCCTTTCGCGGGGGCGTGCGTGGCCCCGCTGTGATCCTTCTTACACGATTAATACATCGTTGTGAGCACGTTCCGCAGCCGCTTAAGTTCTTCAAGTGCACGGCCGGTGCCGAGTACCACACAGGAGAGCGGGTCTTCCGCCACCACCACCGGCAAACCGGTGGCATCGCGCAGCACCTGGTCCAGTCGGTTCAGCAGCGCGCCGCCGCCGGTCAGCACGATACCCTTGTCCACGATGTCGGCGGCCAGTTCCGGCGGGGTGTTTTCCAGGGCAACTTTCACGGCCTCCACGATCTGGAACACCGGTTCGGCAAGGCTTTCGGCGATGGCAGCCTGGCTGACCACCACCTCGCGCGGTACTCCATTGACCAGATCGCGGCCGCGCACCTCGCGCCATGGGCCTTCATCGCCATTCTCGGCTGGCCGGGCGGCGCCCAGTTCGATCTTCAGGCGCTCGGCGGAGGATTCGCCAATGAGAAGGTTATGGTTGCGGCGGATATAGCTGATGATGGCCTCGTCCATCTTGTCGCCCCCCACGCGTACGGAGCGGGCATAGACAATGCCGCCGAGCGAAATGACGGCGACTTCGGTTGTGCCGCCGCCGATATCCACGATCATGGAGCCGGATGGTTCGGTGACGGGCAGGCCGGCGCCAATGGCGGCGGCCATCGGTTCCTCGATCAGCAGCACTTTGCGGGCGCCGGCGGATTCGGCGCTCTCCTGGATGGCGCGGCGTTCCACTGCGGTGGACCCCGAGGGGACGCAGACGATGATGATGGGGGAGGCAAAACTGCGCCGGTTATGCACTTTGCGAATAAAGTGCTTGATCATCTCCTCGGCGACCTCGAAGTCGGCGATCACGCCGTCGCGCATCGGGCGGATGGCGGAGATGTTGCCGGGGGTGCGGCCGAGCATCTGCTTGGCTTCCTCGCCGACCGCCAGAACCTGCTTCTTGCCGCGCACGTCGGCGATGGCGACGACACTGGGTTCGGCCAGCACGATGCCGCGGCCCTTCACGTAAACCAGCGTGTTGGCGGTGCCGAGGTCGATGGCCATGTCGGCGGACATGGCGCCGAGGAGGCGGGAGAACATACACAAACTTCCTAAGACAAGAGAAAGGCCAGGGGGGGGGGGGCCCCCCTGGCCTTCACGTCGCGGGTATTACAAGCCGCCCCCCCCACCCGCAAGGCCGCCCCGCGGAACCCCGCCCCGCCCGGCGCATTTCACTTTGTAATCAAGCTTGTCACCGCGTTGTGCCGCCCGCCCGCCCGCACAATGTTCTGCAGCACGGGCCGGCTACGCCGGACCACGCAAGAATTGCTTAACAGGAGACCCACATATCATGCGTAAAGTCGTTGCAACCCTAGGCCTGGCCGCCCTGGTGGGCCTGGCCGGGTGCACTAACCCCTACGATCCGAACCAGCGCGCCGCGGGCGGTGCCGCGATCGGTGCAGGCACAGGCGCGGTGATCGGCGGCCTGGCAGGTGGCGGCCGCGGAGCCCTGCTGGGCGCCTTGATCGGCGGCGGCACAGGCGCGGTGGCGGGTGCGGCGACAACGCCGCAGCCCCCACCCCCCGGCTACTACCCACCACCGCCTCCCGGTTACTATGGTAATCAACCTCCGCCGCCGGGTTACTATGGCAATCAGCCTCCGCCTCCACCCCCGCAGAACGGCTACTAATACAAAGGCCAGGGGCGTCTTGCCCCTGGCCTCCACACGCGGGCTAGGCGGTCAGGCGGATTGCGACATCGCCACCGGCTCAGTGCGCAGGCGCTTGACCAGCAGCTTGTTCAGCGCGTGAACATAGGCGCGGGCGGAGGCGACGATCGTGTCCGTGTCCGCGCCCTGGCCATCCACCATCTTGCCGCCCTCGCTCAGCCGTACCGTCGTTTTGGCCTGGGCGTCCGTGCCCTCGGTCACCGCACCCACGGAGAACAGCACCAGGCTCGCCTCATGTGGGAAGATGGCGCGGATGGCGCGGAATGTCGCATCAACCGGCCCATCGCCGGTTTCGATCTCCGTGAAGCATTCGCCGTCCACTTCGAGCGTCAGCTCCGCGCGTGCGGGGCCGCGCGATCCGGCATGCACGTCCAGCGTGATGAAGCGGATGCGGTTATGGTCGCGCACCACCTCGTCATCCACCAGGGCAACGATATCCTCGTCGTAGACGATCTTCTTGCGGTCCGCGATATCCTTGAACCGGCGGAAGGCGTCGTTCAGCGCATTATCGCCCAGTTCGCTATAGCCCAGGGCCGAGAGCTTGT
>PKZM01000173.1 GCA_003133065.1 Acetobacteraceae bacterium | reverse complement strand
CACTGGCTCATCGCGCACTGGCAAGATTGATGCCCGGGTTCTTCAGGGTCAGCGCCGTGATGTCCCATTTCTTCATGATCGCGGCGTAGCCGCCATCGGCATGAAGCTCCTGAAGAGCGGCGAGCAGGGCATGGGCGAGGCCGATATCGGCGGTCTTGACCACCGCGCCGACGGTAAAGAGGGGAAAACCGACATCGGTAACTTTCAGCGGTGCCGGTGCGTTTTTCTTCAATTCCGACACGGCATCCAGATCATTGAGCATGAAGTCCACGCGCCGCGCATACAAGGCCAGGAGCACCGCGGCATTTGAGGGGAATTGCCTGATCGACAGCGGTGCCTTGCCGTGGGCAATGCAGCTTTGCGACACGTGCTCCAGGCTCGCGACGAAATCCGTGCCGATTTGGGCCGCCGCGACACGGCCGCAAAGCGAGAGCGGATCGGAGGTGGCCGATGCGGTGCTGGCAAGTTCGTAGACGACCGCCGTTGCGTACGCATAGTCGATGAATGTCACCTGCTTCTCGCGCTGCGTATCGTCGGACATGCACTCCATGGCGAGATTGTAGCGACCGCTCTGCACCCCCGGGATGAGGCCGTCGAAGTCGATGGACACGGGCACGATCTTCACCCCGAGCCGGGCGCCAATCGCATTCCAGATATCGGGTTCGAACCCGATCATGGTCCGGTTATCCTCGGCGAAGCTCTCGCAGGGTGGATGGTGCGCATCGGTGGCAAGGGTCAGGATGCCAGCGGCGCGAATGTCGGCCGGCAGCAGGCTGGCAGCTTGTGGGGGTGCCGCAGCACTGAGCGGCATGCACCAGGCCACGGCCAGCAGCGCGACCAGCAGGCCAGATACGGTCGGGAATCGCGCGCCCCGCCTTAGCATTGCGAAGCCAGCGTCGCGCATGGCGGTCTGGTCGGCTGGCCAGCAAGAATGTCATGCGGCGTTCCGATCTCGGTGATCACGCCCCCATTCATCACCGCCAGTGTCGTGGAAATGTCGCGGGCGAAGGCCATCTCGTGCGTCACGACAATCATGGTCCGGCCCTCAGCCGCCAGGGATGCCATCACGTCGAGCACCTCGGCGGTGTTATGCGGGTCGAGCGCACTGGTCGGCTCATCAAACAGAAGCAGCCTTGGTCCCATCGCGAGCGCCCGGGCAATCGCCACGCGCTGCTGCTGGCCACCCGACAACTCTGAGGGGTAGGCATCTTCCTTTCCCGATAGGCCGGTCCGTGCAAGCCATGCACGCGCCTGCTCTCGGGCATGCTGGCGCGGCTCCCGCTTCACCACCACCGGGCCTTCCATCACGTTCTCCAGTGCGGTCTTGTGGGCGAAAAGATTGAACCGCTGGAACACCATACCGATCGCCGCCCGCCTGGCCGCGATCTCCTTCTGCCCGAGTTCATGCAGCGTATCGCCCACACGCCGATAGCCGACATATTCACCGCAGACTTTCAACGAACCCCCATCCGTCCGTTCCAGATGATTGATACACCGCAGGAAGGTGGACTTGCCGGAGCCGGAGGGGCCGATCAGGCCCAATACTTCGCCCGACATCACCGTGAGCGATACGTTTTTGAGTATTTCCGTGCGGCCAAAGCATTTGCGCACATTTTCGGCCAGAACAACGGGGCCCGCCTGGCCAGCCGACAGTGCCGGCGGGCCAGGGGGTGTCATTATCAAACCTTGGCCGATGGTCTGAACCAGACCATCGGCCGGCGGCACCACAGCGTGCATTCCAGCCGTTTACTAGAACGTCCAGGTCGCTTGCAGATAGTAAAAGCCGCCATTTATTCCCACCTGCTCGATCGTGTAATCATAGGTATACACCCCCAGATAGCGGGTATCATACGGGATAGCGCTCGGGTAGACATTGAACAGATTGTTGGCGCCCAGCGCAAGCCGCAAATCCGGCGTGATGTGATATCCCACCTGGATGTTGGTGACATACCGGGGCTGGTTGACGAATTGCAGGAAGTCCGTGTTGGAATAGGCATTCGGCCCCATTGTGTACTGCAACTGCGAGGTCGCGCTGCCGTAGCGAACCTCATGCAAGGCAATATCCGTACGCCCGTAGGTCCAGTGGCCGCCGATGATCAGCTTGGTCTTTGGGAAGTAGGTCGAAATATAGGCGATGCCCTGCTTGTTCAACAGCGGATTGCCGTTGCTGTCATTGGACACTTTGGTGACATTGGTCTCGTTCCAATTCAGCTCGGCATCCCAGTCGATGCGGCCATACTGTCCCAGAAAGGACACATATCGCGCGATGGCATCCAGACCGCGCGTGGTGGTGCTTGCGGCATTGGCGAAATATTGCGCGGATACGTCGGCAGGGATGACGCCCGGCGGCAATTGGATGCCCTGCGCGGTAAGCGCGTTGATCGCAGTCTGGCCGTTATAGACGCCGCCTAGCACGATCCGGTCACGGATGTCGATCTGATAGGCGTCGAGGCTGAAGTTGAGATTGGGAGCGGGATTGCTCATCAGCCCGGCGCTGAAATTGGTGGAGCGCTCGGGCTTGAGCGGGACCGCACCGAGCAATTTTGCCGCCACCGAGTCGACCGCGAGAATGCCCTGCGCGCCGGTAGGCAGAACGCCCAGGCTGGTGTAGTGATCTTCGGCGAGCGACGGCGCGCGGAAACCGTTGCTGACCGCGCCGCGCACCGCCAGAAACGGACCGAAATCGTAGCGGGCGGAGGCCTTACCGGTTTCGGTATCGCCTGAGTCGGTATAATGCTCGAAACGGCCGGCAAGATCGACCTGCAACTGGTCGGTCACGTGGCTTGATGCGTCGATATAGGCGGCGGCGATATCGCGGCCGGTATTGCTGTTGCTGAGCGGCGATAGCCCATCTTCCGCCTGGGGTCCGCTGCCGTAATAGGCATCCGGAGAGCCCGCACCGACTTTGTAGGTGTCGTAGATATACTGTACACCCGTAGAAAAGTTGATCGGCCCGGCAAAGAAGGCATTCTCGAAAGCCTTCTTGATTCCCAAATCCGTGGTCCATTGCGTATCGGCGAACGACATGTTGAAGAACCGTGTCGGCGTATGGCCGGTGGCATCGTAGAGCGAGGTATTGACGGTATCGAAGATGTCGATGTCGTCAGACTCGCCGCCATAGGTTGTGCTGAGGTCCCAGCTCCAACCGTCGGGCAAGTTACCCCTGATACCGCCGGTAAAGCTGTAATCGTTGGAGTTGATCGCGATCTGCGGCACGAAGCCGGTGGGAAAAATCTCCGGAAGGGTCGAGGGGGTGCGATAATTTTGGTAAGATTCGCCGTTGCGGTGGCCAAAGGTGGCGAAGGAATACAGGCTGAGGTTGGGGCTGATATCGTATCCGGCATTATACGATAGGGCTTCACGATTCAGTTGTGGGTTGCCCAGGAACGGATTGTCGGGGGCATTCACACGGTCATCATTCCCACCACGGTCGGTGTGATCCTGGTGCTTATATTCCGCGCTGAGATCGAAAAAGCCGTTCTCACCCAACTTCATGCCGTCAGTCACCGACTCGCCGGAGGTAAAGCCGTCGCCGGCATAATACCCACCGTTCGTCGATTGAACCACGCCGCCCGATGTTTTGGACTTCAGGATGATATTGATCACGCCGGCGATCGCGTCGGAGCCGTAAAGTGCCGCCGCGCCGTCTTGCAGAACTTCGATGTGGTCGACAGCCGAGGTGGGGATCATGTCCACGTCAACCGGTGTCGTGCCCGTCTGCGGGCCCTCATAATCGGCGATCACCGCTGTGGTGTGCCGGCGCTTGCCGTTGACCAGAACAAGTGTCTGATCTGACGTCAGGCCGCGCAGGCTGAGAGCATCGATGAGGTTGGCGTTGCCGCCCGCCATGTCCGGCCTGGTGATGGAGGGGGCGATCTGGGCCAGCGCATCACGCACGTCCACCTGGCCTGTGGCCTGCAATTGCGCGCCCGTAATGACAATGACCGGGCTGATACTTTTGCGGGCGGTCTGGTTCGGGTCGCGCGTGCCGGTTACGATCACCTGTTCGGCTTGCGGCGGCGGTTCGGCCGCGGGCGCGGTCTGCGCGTGCGTGGGCGAAAAATGCGCTGACAAGGACAAGCCAAGAACGGATACGGCGGTATAGCAAGAGACCGACCCAAGCAGCCGGGACTTCAAGGTCATAGTGATTTTCCCCATGATTACAGAAACGTTTGCGAAGGCATTGGTCTTACAGGCCACCTGTAATACGCGGTCTTGCCGTGGCCCCCCCCTGGTCAACAGATATATCAGTGAAGTATCACGGGGTCGCTTCGGTGAAGCAAGAAAAATCATGACCTCGCAGAAAAAAGTTTCAATCGAGCGGGCCGAGACGCTACCAGCCAAGCATGCGCGGCATCAGGCCGGGGGGATAGGTTTCCACAGGCGCTGGGCGAGCTTGCCCGGATCTGTATCGATCGCCTTCCAGGATTTTGTCATCCGGAAATGTTCCGGCTCGTCCTCGGCCCATAACGCGCCGGTTACGCCGTGAATCAGCGTGGGAAGACCGTAGAGTATGCCGGAGAGCGAAGCACCCGAATGCGCGTTGGATACGAGCGTGCCGTAATTGAAGCAGAACAGGTTGCGCAGCACCGGCGTGGCGCCCGGGTCGCGTTCCATGAAACGCAGACTTTTATCCAGGTAGGGGTAGGTCTGCAGCCAGTCATCCTCGTATTCGCTGGGTGGCGTATAGGCATCTGCCCAGGTCATGATATTGGGGGCCAGCTCGGCCAGCTCACGCCGGCCACGCGGATCCATGGAGAAGCCACATCCGATGAACAGATGATCGAACACAGCCACGGAACCGTCGGTTCCCGTCACTTCGATGCCACCGTCCGTCTGCCTGAGCGCCGCCCAATTACAGCCGGCATGCAGAGTAAAATTCTCGAACTCCGCGCAGCGATCAACGCCATCCTGCGTTGGCGGCTGGCCGAAACTGAGGATTGTTCGTATCCAGCGCCATTTATCCGCATCATCCATCGATTGATAATGGCGCAGATACCCGGCCTTCTCCAGATAACGGAACGGGTTGGCGGCCAGCACCTTGTGCCGCCGCATATAGATGGTGACCGAATGCGCCCCCAGCTCCAGCAAGTCGGCTGCCCGATCCCAGGCAGTGGCGCCAGCACCCAACACGGCGATGCGCTGGCCGCGCCAGCGCAAACTGTCCACATCGTCTGTACACAATGTCCATGCCGATTGCGGTAGACTGGCCCTGACGATATCAGGCACGCGCCAACCGCCGATGCCCTCCAGGCCGGTCGCCAAAACCACTTTACGGCTTAATACACGCTCGCCGCCGCGCACATGCAGGGCCACAAGATCGCCCTCCTCGCACAGCCGCTCCACCGGCGCATCGTTGCGTACCGGCAGCTGTAGCGCGTCGCGATACCAGTCCAGATAGGCTTGCCATGTGCGGCGCGGCCATTTGTCGAGTTTTTCCCAGGCGGCCTCACCAAACACCGCCTCGTACCAGCTACGCGGGGCGAGTGACGGCATGCCCAGATCGGGTCCGGTGACATGTTTGGGTGAGCGCAAAGTCCACATGCGCGAATAGGTTACCCATGGGCCCTCCCGGCCACGGGGTGCTGCATCCAGCACCAGAATGTTCGTCACCCTCTCGCGCAACAGCCCGAACGCGACGGTCTGGCCACATTGCCCACCACCAACGACCACAACATCATACACATGCTCGCCGGAGGAATGCTCGCGCGGCAGCACCCACGGATCCTTGGGATAGGACAGCGTCTCGATATCATGACGCACGCGCGCAGTGAGCGCCTGCAGCCTGGCTTGAGCGTCCGCAAGCGGTGGGGGTGCGGCTACCGGCAGCAGACCGCGGCGCAGACTACGATGTTCAATCCCTGAAGGCATATGCATGTCCGCCAATCCCGCCGAGAACTCTGTTTTATAAAAAGACACTTATGGCGTGCATCCACTGACGCGTGTTTGCGGCCATCAGCCTCGGCACAAGATCAAAATTTCGCACTCTTTCTTCGGAGAAGGGCGCGCTTTCTACCCTGTGCCAATCTTTATCCCGTAAGCCCGTTCAAGGCCTGGGCAATCACCTGCCGGCTCCGGAAGATCACCATCTCTTTCCATGCGCTCGTATCCGGGTGATAGAACTTTCGTAATGCCGATTTTACGCGCTTGCAGGTGTCGCCGTGCCAGTCCACAGCGCCCGCGCGATGCAGCACATGGTCGTCCCGCAGTGCGCGCGCGCCGATCTCGGCGGTGTAGGTGCCGAATTCCAGGGCAACAAATGTCAGCCTGTCGGCACCCACTTCGCGCGCCCAGGCATATTGCGTCAGCCCGGCGATCGGCAGCGAGGATGACGTGCCGAGCAGCGGCTCACCAAGACTGTCGCCATACCAGGCACGGCATCGCGCCTGGCCGAGCTCGCCGGGGCGGTGGCCGCAGATCGGTTCGCCATGCCCGTGCGGTCCAAGCCCCGTATGGTAGTCGATGACTGCCACGGCCTGGCGATGCGCCAGATGGAACTCCGCGCAGATGCGCTGCAATGTCCGCATCGACCAGGTCGGCTCTGTACCGCCGTAAAAGATCCCATCCGGCCGCGTATATTGGCCGCCGCTTCGTGCCTGCTCGAATGCGCGCGCGCCATGAATGTCACGCCACCGGGCGAGCGTTGCCTCAGCGGTCTGAAGGGTGTCCGCATCAAGGTTGGGCGGCACGAAAGCATCGGCCAGCTCATCATATCCCTCGTTGCGCGGCAGCTCCTGATCAAATGTGACGGCATTGCGGTTGAGGTCCACGCCCTCCTCGGTCGTACGCCGCAACCAGGCAAATCCATGGGGGTTGAGCGCATGCACGAGCAGCAAGGCGGTATCGGCCGGCAATACGGACGGGCGATCCAGGGTCATCCAGTCGATCTGGGCACCGGATCCGCAAAATCCCTCCACACCATGGGTGGCCGATACCAGCACCAGCACACGGCTTGCCTGAAGGGGGCCGAACCAGGCCAGATCGGTGAACAGTGCTTCACCGTTGGGGCCCAGCATCGGGTTTGCATATGCCCGGCATTGCCCACCCGCTTGCACGGCCGCGGCCAGGAAGCGTTTGCGTGCCGTGGCATAGTCCGGCGCGAAACACCCATCCGGATCACCATCAAAACCTGGTATCATGCGTGCAACCTTATCGTGCGTGCAAACTTGTCGTGGATACATCCGCGCTGAGGGCGCCATGGGCGAAACGATCGGGCCGGAACGGCTCAAGCCAGGCATGCTCACCCCGCAGGATATCCTCGGCGACGCACTCACCGATCACGGGCGAGATCTGAAACCCATGGTTGGAAAATCCTGCCGCCAGATAAAGGCCTGGCGGACCGCAACGGCCGATAAAGGGGTGCCCATCGGGCGATTGGGCTTCGGCACCGGCCCAGACACGCCCCATCGTCAGCCCTGACAGGGCTGGAAAAATGGCCGATGCGGACTGCCATTGCAGAATCGTCTGTTCACTCACCGCCTCCACCCATGGGGCTGGCCCGCACGGCCGGGCGAACCAGCGCCCACCGACCATCATTTCACCCGATGGGGACTGCTTTAAGGAGAAATTCCGACCAACCGCGGTGAGCGTCGCGGGCAGCATTGGCGGTGCCTGATGCGAAGCGACCATCTGCAAACCGCGCCAGGTCAACGGCACGCGCAGGCCAAGGCTTTCGATCATGTCCATGCTCCAGGCGCCGGCGGCCATCACCACGATATCGGCAGGGCGTTTCTCGCCGCCCGCCATACGCACACCCACGCATTTTTCATCCGCGATATCCGGCACCGCCTGCCGCCCGGTTATGCAGATCGCGCCTGATCGCTGTGCCGCGCGGGCAAAGCCATGGGCCGTCAGCACCGGGTTCGCCTGGCCATCGCCCGGCGTCCAGGCCCCGGCGATGGCGGCCTGGCTGACACCGGGCACCAGACTGGCGATGCTGGCCGAATCCAGGCGCTCCACGTCGATACCGCCGCACCTGTCCGCATCGATACGGGCCTGCAAAACGGCCGACTCAGCTTCGGTTTCCGCAACGTGCAGGTGGCCACCGAACACCACGCCCAAATCGGCATCCAGCTCGGCCGGCAATTCCCGCCAGCGCCGCGCCGCCGCGCGGGTGATGGCATGCTCCGCCGGGGACCGGCCCTGGGACCGCAGCCCGCCCGCGCTGGCCCAGCTGGCGCTGGGGGCCGCGGCCGGGGTTGCGCGGTCGATCAATGTCACCTCGGCACCCCGGATCGCCAGATGATAGGCGATGGAGGCGCCGATGACGCCGCTGCCGATCACCGCGACGGATGTCATGCGCGTGAAGCGCCGGCGATATGCGCGCCGGCGCGCAGCGCCAGTGCCAGGATGCTCAACGCAGGATTGACCGCGGGCAGGGATACAAAGGTGGAGCCCCCGAGCACCATCAAGCCCGGCGTATCATGCACCTGACCGAAACTATCCACCACCGAGCCTGCCACATCCACGCCCATGCGGGTACCGCCCACATCGTGGGTGCTGATCGCCCCGGTCAGATGCGGCCGGCACCAGATACGCGATGCGCCCATATGCTCCAGAATGCGCGCGGCCCTGGTTTGCAGATATCCCATCAGGCGTCTCTCATTATCGTGGATATCAAAGGTGATGCGGGCGACCGGCCGGCCCAGATCATCGACCGTATCGGGATCCAGATCGATTGCGTTGGTGTCGTAGGGCAATATTTCAGGGTCGATAAACAGCATCGCCGTTCGGTTATAGGCGTGGGTAAAGAACGCGCGCCAAGCCTCACCCCATCGCGGCACGTCGGGCGGCAGCACGCCTGAGGCTTCAACCGGCAGATATTGGTTAAAGGCAGCGACGCGACCACCAAGAATGAAATCGAGCTGGCTATGGTCGAAGTGATCCGAGGACAGATCGGCAATCGCCATCGCCTGTGCGGTGGGGCCGATAAAACGGTTGAACCGCAGCTCATCAAACACGCCGTATACCGAAGGCTGCTGGCGGGTGATGTAATGGCGGCCGACCTGCCCGGTTTCGTTACCAAGGCCGCGTGCATGCCGGCGGTCCTTGTTCAGCAGCAGCAGCCGTACATTCTCGAATGTGTTGGTCGCCAGAACGATCGTGCCACCCTGCACCATATGGGTGTCGCCGTCAGCATCGCGGTAGCACACCCCGACCGCGCGGCCCGACTCGTCGGTCACGATCTGATCCACCCGGGCGTTGGTTGCGATCCGCAGGCGCCCCGTGGCCATCGCCTCGGGCAAAACCGTGTTCTGCGCGGAGGCTTTTGCATCCACGTGGCAGCCGAAGCGTGAACAGAAACTGCAATAGGTGCAGGCCGAGCGGCCGCGATAGGCCGTGGTCGCGATCGCCGCCGGCAGGGGGAATGGGTGATAGCCCTCTTTGCGGGCGGCCTGGCCGAACAGCAAGCCCAGGCCGCTGCTGCGCAAAGCCGGCATCGCATAGGCCGTATCGCGCGGCGGCTCGAAGGGGTTGGCGCCATCCTGGCCCGACACGCCCAGCAACTGCTCGGCCTCGGTATAGAATGGGGCAAGGTCAGCGTAGGCCAGCGGCCAGTCCGCGAGGGTGCTGCCGGCAGGGATGCGCCCCTCCCCATAGCGCGCGATGGTGGCGCTGCGGACCCTGAAATCCTGCTCGTAGAAGCGCATCGCGACCGCGCCCCAAGCCACGGAGTTGCCGCCCAACGCCGTCTCCAGCCCCTGGCTGCGACGGGCCCGGGTTGCCCGCATGCCCGCGCCGGTGCGCCAGGTGGGGATCTCCTGATTGAATTTGGCAGCGCCTCCCTCATTGCGAAAAGCCGTGGAGAGCACTTCGTCCATCGCCCGTTCGCGGCCCGATCGGGCGGGGCCAGCTTCCAGAATCACCACCCGCACCCCGCGCCGGACCAGCGCATGGGCGAGAAAGCCGCCGACCGCGCCGCCGCCCACGATCACGACATCCGCACCAAGCGGGCGCGGCCCGCCCGGCTGCGTCCACGGTGGGCTCGCCAATCGTGCCCGCTGCGTGGCAACGCTGACAGGGGGGAGATCGATGGGGTGATCCAGCGCCTGGGCGGCCTGGCCATAACCGGTTTGCGCGCCGGGGAAGCCGATGGCGGACCAGCCACGAAAATCCCTGTTGCCACCGTGCACCGGATCGCCGAACAGCCCCTCCCGCAAATGCCGCCACACCAGATCGAAAACGGCGCCATCCTGGTTGGCTGGCAGACCGGGAAGCGTGCCGGCCTCCAAAGCGGTGATCAACGCAAGCTGGCGCGACTGCGGGGCATCGGCAAATGCACCGCCGGCTTCCCCATCCAGAACATCGAGCAGTGCCCGATACGTGACGGCATCGCCGCGATACGGCCCATCCAGGGCCGCGGCGATGTAGGCCGTCGCACCGATCTCCCCGGCCCCTGGATGGTTAGCCCCCGCGGGGAACATGCGGTCCAGCAGTGCCGCCAACGCGCGGGCCTGTGATGGGGCCAAGGCGGGAGAGGGCATGATGCGCACGTTCAGGCCATGCTCAATCGACAGCCGGCAGCAGGCCGGCCAGCCTGAAATGATGCTGATACCAATCCCATTCGCGGTCCAGGAATGCGGTGAAGTCCGCGCCCGGGAGATACGACCCGGTTTGTCCGTTCTGCCGCAAATAGGTTTGCCATGTGTTGGTGTGCGTGACGTGCCGCAGTGTCTCATGCCAGGCGGCCGCGTCTTGCGCGGCCAACCCGGCGGGGGCCATCAGGCCACGCCACATGGTAAAGGTGACTGGCACGCCGGCCTCCGCCAGCGTCGGCACATCGGGGAAAACCGGCCTGCGTTCGGTATACAGCGCGGCGATCAGACGCACCGAGTGGTTGTGAAGATGCGGTTCCAACTCCGCCGCCACGCCGCAGGCCCAATCTATCGAGCCATCAACCAAAGCCTGCCACACGGCCGGCTCGGATGGCGTCACCACGAACTCTACCTCCGCCCGCAGATGGGAGGCGATGGAAAGCGCCAGCAGATGATTGATTCCGCCCTTGAAATAGCCACCGGTTCGGGTTGGCCGCGACGCGATACCGGATACGAAGGCGCGCGCATCCTGCCATGGGCAATCGGCGCGAACGGCCAGGAAAAAATGATCTGTCACCAGACGTGCCAGGGGGGTAAGCGCCCGATGGGTCAGGGCCATCCCGCGGAGCAGCGGCGCCTGCAGGAATACTGGCGTACAGGTGGATACCAGCGACGGGTCACCGGGCCGCTGCGCCAGCAGGTGCATGGCGTCCACGCCAGGATCATCGCCGCGCGGCAGAAGACGCACCTCCCGGTCCGCCAAGCCCGCTTCCGCAAGAGCCTCGACAAGAGCAGCTGCGAGAACCGGCGGGGCCGAGCCGGGTGGGCCGTGCACAATGATTTCAAGCGGTTGTTGCAAAACCTACCCCGGTGGATCGAATTTAGCACATCTGTGATGTTCTGATGATATATTACAGTAGAGGCAATGCAACGAGAAATGTTGCGATGCGGCCGCCTTTCGAAAGCCAGAAGACCAAGGCTGCGCGCACCACAAGCGCTTGTCGCCTGATATGTCGTGTGATATATCAGATGAGGTATGGCTGCCCAGTGCAGCCTTGGACGTTCAACTCCCCAAGCCATAGGCCAAGAAGATGTCCCGCCTGACCGAAAATGCGCGTGGTGTGTATGTGATCACCGCAACGCCATTCGATGAGCGCGGTGGGATAGATAGCCGCAGCGTTCGTTCCATGGTGTCGTTCTATATCGATAAGGGCGCCGACGGCTTGACGATCCTGGGGATGATGGGGGAGGCGCCGAAACTCACCCAAACGGAATCCGTGCAACTGGTGAGAGAGGTTTTAGCCGAGGCGGGGGACAAGCCGGTCATTGTCGGCGTCTCCGCGCCAGGCCTGGCGGCCGTGCGCGAATTGTCTCACCAGTCCATGGCGTTGGGCGCGGCCGGGGTGATGGTGGCCCCGCCAGGCAATCTGCGCACCGATGATCAGATCATCGAGTATTTTCAACATGTCGCGGACAGTCTAGGCCCGGACACGCCAATTGTGCTGCAGGATTTTCCGCTTGCGGTGAACGTGATGATCAGTCCCTCCGTCATCGATCGCATCGTTCGTTCAACGCCGACCGTGGTGATGCTGAAGCACGAGGATTGGCCTGGTCTTGCCAAGCTGAGCACACTGCGCCAGCAGGAGGCCGATGGCCGCCGCCGCATTTGCATCCTCTGCGGCAATAGCGGGCTATTCCTGCCGGAGGAAATGCTGCGGGGCGCCGACGGAGCCATGACCGGCTTTGCCTATCCCGAGATGATGATCGACATCGTGCAAGCGTGCCGACATGGCGAGGCCGACCGCGCGCGCGATCTGTTCGATGCCTATCTGCCGCTGATCCGTTACGAACAACAGCCAGGCGTGGGCTTGGCCGTTCGCAAATATGTGCTGGCGAAGCGGGGTGTGATCGCCTCCGCCGCGCAGCGCCGGCCCGGGGCGCCATTGCCACCAGCCGCGATCGCGGAGGTGGAGGTTTTGATTGCGCGCCAAACCCGGCGTCTGGCGGAGCTCGGCTGATGGATTTTGGCATTGCCGGAAAACGCGCGCTGGTGCTCGGCGGCAGCAGCGGCCTTGGTGCCGCCAGCGCCCTGGCGCTGGCCGCCGAAGGCGTGCAGGTTGTGGCTGCGTCGCGCAACCCCAAGCGCCTGTTCCAGAGCGCTGCGACAAACGACATGAAAATCGCCGGGCAGTTGAGCACCTATGAGGTTGATCTGGCGAGTGCGGGCTCTGTGCAAGCCCTTATCGAGGCCATCACTGCCGGCGGCCGAATTGATATTCTTGTCAATAATGGCGGCGGCCCCAGCCCGGGCGGCGTGCAAGGTCAATCCGCCCAATCCTGGTTGACCGCCTTTGAGTCGATGGCCGTCTCGCTCTTCCGCATCACGGAGGCGTTGCTTCCGGCGATGCTGGAAGCGGGCTGGGGCCGGATTATCACCATCGGCTCGTCTGGCGTGGAACAGCCGATCCCCAACCTGGCTTTATCCAACGCCGTACGCGGGGCAATCGCCAGCTGGTCCAAATCGCTCGCCGCCGAGGTCGCAGCATCAGGCATCACCGTGAACATGGTGCTGCCGGGGCGCATAGATACCGAACGCGTGCGCGCCNNGAAATTCCGATTGGGCGTTATGGGCGAGCGGAGGAATTAGGTGCGCTCGTCGCCTTTCTCGCCAGCCGGCAAGCGTCATATATGACCGGATCGATGCTCAGAGTAGATGGCGGACTCATCAAGGGGCTCTAGCAGGATGCGGAAGAACCCCTAAGTTTGCAGTGCTGGTCTTCATCTGCGGCGGGTTTTTCACATTTTCTGACGCCATTCTGGCGTTTTTCATCGCCCGAACCGGAGCAAATTGCGTCCGAAGTCGGACACCGGGCGCAGTTCACCCCTGTGCCGGCAATTTTGGGATGCGCACGAGGTTGTAAGCAGCCGCGAGGAAGGTAAACATCCACCCCACGCGCGCCGTGCCGCGATGGCGCGTCTTGCGCATATTGCCCACCGTCTTTGCCCAACCAAACACCTCTTCAATCCGCTTGCGGGCGCGCTGGCTGATCGCATACCCCGCGTTCCGCGTGGCGCGCGCATCGATGACGGAGCGGCGGCCCTTAGCTGAATAGCTTGCCAGTCTGTCGACCTGATCCACGCATGGCCAACGCCCTTCACCAACAACGGCAGTAGCGAAACGTATCGCTACCGCGTCGGGCAGGGGTTTTTCCGCATTCTGCTAATGCAGACGGAAGCGAGGCGTTTGAGTGAGGCGATTGATATGACTGGCCGAGGCGTAGTTTCCGTCGCCGCGACGTCATCATGTGAAATCAATGATGGACTGACCAATTGCATTGGCATGCGGGACATCGCGCGTTGGTTTCAAGAGGGCTTCTGCCCTACCGATGATTTCCTCTCTCCAGGCCGAAGCCAAGATGGCCTGCTTCAGCTTCATCGAGGGCTGGTACAACCCCGTCCGGCTGCACTCGGCGCTGGGCTAGCAGTCACCCATGGCCTACGAAGCCGCCAAGGAGGCCGCTACCGCAGAACACACCTGAACCAAGTCCCTCAACACTCCACGAAAACGGGGCAGCTTCAGCTTCAAACAGCTTGTCGCCGCCCAGGTGGGTCTGGCGCATGGTCACCGGCAGGCGCGCTTCCCAGCCCCGATAGAGGTCGCAGAAGCGGCTGTAGCGATAGCCGTCGGGGTTGGCCTCGATGTACTCGTCCCACAGGATCTGAAGGGTGACGTGCTTGCGCTTCATCTCCCGGTTCAGCGCCGTCCAGTCCGGCTCGGGTCGTCGCCGATAACCCTGCTTGGTTCCCGCCTCGCCGTAGAGGCGCGTCTCCAGGTCCGTGTCCGTCAGGTCCAGGGGCAGCGGCCAGGCCAGGCCCGAACGCTCAAAGCGACCCACCATCTCCCGCACGGTGGATCGCGCGACACCCATCCGCCGCGCCGCGTCGGAAACCGTCAGGCCCGCGTC
>PKZM01000174.1 GCA_003133065.1 Acetobacteraceae bacterium | reverse complement strand
GTGCGCAGCGACATCGTTTCCAACGACCGCAGCACCATCCAGCACGTATGCGCATCCAGATGGCTGCCCAGCAACGTGCGCAACTGCTTCAGCGTATGCACTGGGCCGGCCGCGCCGCTCACACCACCGGCCAGAAGATCGCTGTGCCCGCCGGCATATTTCGTCAGCGACGTCATGCACAGATCCGCCCCGTGGCGCAGCGGATTCTGCTGGAACGGCCCCAGGAAGGTGTTGTCTACCACCACCAGCGGCCGATACCCCTGGCGCGTACCGACCTCGTCGGCAACCGCTGCCATCAGCGCAATATCGGCAATCCCGCTGGTGGGATTGGCCGGCGTTTCCACCATCACCAGCCCGATCCGGCCACCCGCCATCGCCGCATGCGCGGCGGAACGCACCGAATCCCCGTCAATCGCATCGCCGATCGGCGCCGTGCGTACCCCAAACTTCACCAGATGCGTGTACAGCAAACCATCCGTGCCGCCATAGATCGGCCGCGTGTGCAACACCGCATCGCCCGGCAACAGAAACGCCTGCATAATGGCGTTGACCGCCGCCATGCCGCAATTGAACACCGCCGCATCCGCGCCGCCATCCAACATGGCCAGCCGCGCCTGCAGCATCGCCATATTGGGATGATCCAGCCGCGCATAGATGTAGCCCGGATCATCCGGCAACTCATCCGCGCCCGCCGGCGTCGCCCGGAAATACGCCTGATGCACGTCCTTGGCATGCTGCGCGCTGTGATACGCAAAGGTGGACGTGGCATAGAGCGGCGGCTTGATCGATCCATGATGCGCGGCGGGATCGTACCCCGCGCTCACCGCCAGCGTCGCCTTGTGCAGATCAGCGCCTTCGGCCATCACGCTTCACCCTGGCCATCGATAAACCGCCCGGCGGCCTGGCAATACCAATCGGTGAACCGCATCACCAGAGACTCGGCATCCTCGCAATACGGCCCCGGCGTATAGCCCAGGCTGCGCACGCCGCACTGATTATTCTCCACCAGCTCGATATCCTGCTGGTTGGTCGTCAGCCACAACGCCACCAGGCTCTCCACGTGGTAATCCACGCCTTCCACCGCATCCTTGTGCACCAGCCACTTGGCCGTCACCACGGTTTCCATCGGCCCGCTCGGCTGCGCCGAAAACATGAACACATGGTCCCCCAGCGCATGGCAGAACGCGTTCGGCTCGGTGGCCCAGCGCAGCGATCCCACATCGCCGCCCTCTGCCTCCACCATCAGGCGGGATACGGCATGCTTGCCGTCCATCGTCATGGAAATCACGCCATCATTCAACGGAAACCGGATCGCCTGCCACCATTCGCCCATCGTCGGCCCGATCGGCAGCCCCGCGCGCTCCATGCGCGCATTGAAGCGATCCACGCGGCCCGCCTCATCGGCCGCGAAATGCGCCTTCACGTCCGTGGGGAAGGTCAGCGCCAGATGGGGGTGCTTGGCCGCGCAATGATAACATTCGCGCGCATTCTCCATCACCAGCTTCCAGTTCGCCTTCTCCACGAATACCGCCTCATGCGCCAGCTTGGCGTTCTTGAGGTCATGCACCGCCAGCAGCGGCGCCAGCCCCTCGGCAAAGGCCTCGAAGGCCGGCGGCTCATCGGCCAGGCACACATACAGGCAGCCCGCCACGCTGCGTACATGCACCGGCCGCAGCGCGTGATCCTTCGGATCAAAATCATCCTGCATGCGGCGGGCCGTGATCAGCCGTCCATCCAGGTCGTAAGTCCATTGGTGATACGGGCACACCAGCCGCGCCGATTGCCGGCGGCCGGGCGCACATACCATCGCACCACGATGCCGGCAGGAATTATGGAACGCACGCAACGCGCCATCCCGCCCACGCACGATCACCACCGGCGACGTGCCCACATCCAGGCTCAGCGTGGCGCCTGGCGTCGCCACCTCGATATCAAACCCCACCATGATCCAGTCGCGCCAGAAAATGGCCTTCAGATCGAAATCGAACGCATCGGCGCCCGTGTACAGGGCCTGCGGCAGCGCATGGCCCGGCCGGCGGGCGTTCAGCAGAGAACGTATGTGGCTAAGATCGGACATGGTAGACCTTTCGGCGGACCCGAACCTGGCGCGGCATCGCGCACGCGGACCTCCCGCCTGTCTCGGCAGAATTGCCACAGCACCGTGGCCCTTGAACAATGTCTTATTGTCATCAGGGCATTTGGTTTTTAGGGTCGGAATGCTTACCGATGCCTTGCTTATACGGAGCGGGCCCCGGTAAGCCGCCACCCGCCGGCGCCGGGCCTTGAGGGGGTTTGCAGATGGTTACGTTCGATCGCCGCTGGCTGCCGTTGAACGCGCTGCGGGCGTTCGATGCAGTCGGCCGCCATCTCAGCTTCACCGCCGCCGCCCATGCGCTGAACGTGTCCCAAAGTGCGGTCAGCCGCCACGTGATCGGCCTGGAGGAGTTGCTCGGCCACCAGCTCTTCGATCGCCGCCCGCAATCGCTGGCCCTGACCAAGGCCGGCGCCACCCTGCTGCCGATCGTGCGCGGCTCGTTCGACCGGATCGAGCAGGCGCTCAACGACGTGGTGCGCGACGGCGGCGGCCTGCGAACCCTGCGCCTGCAATTGCCACCTTCGTTCGCGCAAAAACTGGCCCTGCCGATCCTGCAAGGCTTCCGCAAGGATTTTCCGGATATCTTCGTCGATTTCTCCAGCCTAGGATTCACCGGCGCGCCGCGCATGGAAACCGATGCCGCCGTGATCTATGATCGCCCGAAGGCCGGCGATGCGGTTTCCGACCTTCTCTGGATGTCGCGTGTCACCCCCGCCTGCAACCCCGAACTCGCCCGCCGCCATGCCGGCAAATCGCTGAGCGAATTCATTGCGGCCAACGAACTTCTGCATGTGAAGCTGGAAGGCGAACCCCCCGGCATGATCTGGGACGCCTTCTCCCGGCATTTCCATCTCGGCGTCAAAACCACCCGCGGCCTGGCCTTCGATACCGCGGCGCTCGCCGCCCAATACGCCACCGGCGGCGAGGGCGTGGCCCTGCTGGATGTCGATCTCTTCGCGCAGGACATCGCCGCCGGCATTCTGGTTACCCCGTTTAGAGAGACCTTCGAGGACGGCTATGGCTATTTCCTCAACCTTGCCGCCGAGGACCTGGCAGATCCGGTGATTTCCGTGTTCCGGTCATGGATGATCAAGCATTTCGCGAGAGGTCGCACATAAAAGAAGAAAGGTCTTCTTTTCTGAAGAAAAGAAGAAAAAGACTTTGACTGTGCTGTCGCGGACCGAGCCGGCAGCGTACGCAAATGAAGAAAAGTTTTTGGTTCTTTTTTTCAAAAAAGAACATTCTTGCTTCTTCCGGAGCCCCCCATGCCCCTCCCTGGCGTCCGCGCGCTCGTGTTCGATGTCTTCGGCACCGTCGTCGATTGGCGCAGCGGCGTCGCGCGCGAGGCCGCCGCCTTTTTCACCCGCCACAACCACCCGCATGTCGATGCTTCCGCCTTCGCCGATACCTGGCGCGCCCAATATCAGCCCGCCATGGAGGAAGTCCGCTCAGGCCGCCGCCCCTTCACCCGGCTGGACGTGCTTCACCGCGAAAACCTCGCCCACGCGCTGAGCGACCACGGCCTGGATCCCGCCACCATCCCCGGCGCCGAGCTGGACGAACTCACCCGCGCCTGGCACCGCCTGGATCCTTGGCCCGATGCCGTGCCAGGGCTTACCCGCCTGCGCACCGCCTACATCATCGCACCGCTTTCCAACGGCAACATCATCCTGATGCTGAACATGGCCAAGCGCGCCGGCCTGCCCTGGGACGCCATCCTCGGCGCCGAAGTGGCCCGCGCCTACAAGCCCACCCCCGACTCCTACCTGCGCACCGCCGACATTCTCGCCATGGCCCCCGCCGAGCTCTGCCTCGTCGCCGCCCACAACAGCGATCTGGCGGCGGCCCGGGCCTGCGGCCTGCACACCTGCTTCATCCCCCGCCCCCTTGAATACGGCCCAAACCAGAATCCCGCCCTGTCCCGTCCGGGTCAGGACTGGGATGTGATCGCACCGGATTTTGTCGCGCTTGCGGAGATGCTGATGGGGTCGGGAAGACCGTAGCAACCGTTGGGATGTCATGGGTTGACGTCGTGTTTTTCTGCGGCCGAAACCGACGCCAGGCCGCTATGGCGTCAGCTCGAATATCACGCCGTTGCCGGACGTCCCTCCAGCACTCGCGGCGCCATAGAGATTGCCGGCTTGGTCGAGAATGACACCCCCTTTGATGGCCGCGCCTAACGCGCCGATCTCGCCCTCGGGCACCTTAAAAATTGTTTCGGTCCAAAACCCACCTCTTTCGATCACCGGCGAAAACTTGAACACGCCATTGGCCATAGCTCCCCCGCTCGGCGTTGTCGCATATAGGTTGCCGGCAGCGTCGAGAACCACATCGCCCTGGGGATTGGCCCCGTCATAAACGCCGCCGGTGAAGTCGTGGAGAATTTGATATTTCCAGGCGGCCTTGGCTGTGGTCGGCCTGCCTATGGAAGGCGCCACCAGCCTGAACACCACGCCTTTGCCGTATGTCCCGCCGCCTGTCGTCGTGCCGTACAGATTGCGGGATCTGTCGAACACCAGGCCGGAAACCGGGGCATACCCGTCTGTGAAGTTAAACACGTGCAGCGTGCTGCGGGCCCAGGCAGTCGTCCCCTCGGGCGTCAGCTTAAACACGGTACCGCAGCCCGAGCCGCAGCCCAGGCTACCACCGCCCGCAGTCGTACCGTAAAGGCTGCCCGCCGAGTCCATGGCCAAGCCGCCCGTGGGTATGTTACCGCCGGAATTGAGAAGATTGCTGCCGCCTTCGAAATAATGGAGCACCCTTTCGGTCCAGGCGGTTTGCCCGGGGGCCGGCGGCGTCAACTTGAAAACAACGCCATAGCCGGTGAACGCGCCGGAGGTGAAGCCGAGGCCGCCGCGGGCGGTGGTGCCGTAGAGATTTCCTTTGGCGTCGATAACGAGTCGGGCATAGGGGTCCGCCCCGTTATGTCCGGTAAACGCATACAATACCGTTTCGCTCCAGGCGGTGCTGCCGGTCACCGGCGGCGACAGCTCGAACACAACGCCAAAACTGCCAGCGGGCCCGCCCTCCACGGCCGTGCCGTAGAGATTGCCCTTGCCATCGATCACCAGTGTACCCTGTGGAGCAGCGCCGTCCGAGCCTGAGAAACTGTGGATCACCGTCTCGGTCCACGCGGCCTGGCCTGTCGCCGGGGGCATCAATGCATAAACCGTCCCTGCATTTGCGCCGCCGCCCGACGCGGTTGTGCCATAGAGCACGCCGCCCGGGCCAGGGGTCAGGCTGCCCAGCGGCTGGTTCCCATCGCTCGGAAATCCCACAAAATTGTAGAGCGGCGTCACCTTCGCCGTGACGAACACCTCGGCACCAGCCGGGGCCGTAGCAGCACATGCAGACGCGGTGAACACGGCAAAGGCCACGGCAGAAAATCGTATCATTGGCTACTCCAACTCAGTGCTAATGAATGAGGCTGACGAATATCGAGCGCAGTCAGATACAATGTCGATACCGGAACACATACCCCGCAAGCGGGAAGCCATTTTGTCATCGTTTCGGATCCCAGATCTGGGACGATGTGTACCCGGCTGCCCTCACCACCCGGTTTCATCTACGTTCATCCACGCTTTCATTCATCAGCTGTTCGCAAAGACACTTGCTTCAAACACCGGAGCCTGGACAGTCACGAAAACAGGTGACAACCAATGTGCCAATCTGAATGCGCTCGCACGCGGCGCTCACACCCAATCCACGTGATCTGAACGTCCGGAAGAAGACCGTTCTTTTTTGAAAAAAAGAACCAAAAAACTTTAGTCCTTTGCGCGCGCTGCCGGCGACTGCGAGCCAGCACAGTCAAAAGTCTTTTGCTTCTTTTCTTCAGAAAAGAAGGCCTTCCTTCAAACCGCCTCCGCAATCTCGCTCAGCGCCGCCCCATCGATCAGCGTCACCGTCCCGCCCCGCATCCGCACCACACCGCTATCGCGCCATACCGAAAGCTGCTTGTTGATGCTCTCCCGCGAAAGCCCCGTCATCTCGCCGAGCTCGCGCTGCGACAGCCACAGGTTGATCCGCAGCTCGCGCCCCGTGGCGATGGGGTCCAGCGCGGCCAACCGCGCCAGCGCGCGCGCCAGCCGCGCCTCCGCCGGGCGAAACAGCGTATCCTCCATCTGGATCGTGGTATGGGCCAGCCGTTCCCCCAGCATGCGCACCAGCTCCAGCGAGGCATCGGGGTTCTGCCGCAGCATCGCCATCAACGCCCGCCCGTCGATCGCCAGCATTTGGGCCGGGGTCAGCGCAATCGCGTCGGCCGCGCGCGGCAGGCCGCAGATCACCGCCAGCTCGCCGAAGAACGTGCCGGGGCCGGCCACCTCCAGCACCATGTCGCGCCCGCTCGGCCCCCCGCGCGACAATTTGATCCAGCCGGACAGAACCACATAGCCGGACGTGCCCGCATCGCCGGTGGCGAACAGCCGCGCCCGCCGGCGCAGCACACGCGGCTGTGCGTAGGAAATCAGGTGCTCCAGATCCGCCGGCTGCACAAAGCGCAGCATCCGGTGGCGCGATAGCCGCTCCAGCAGCGCCGCCCGATCCATCGGCTCCGCCCGCACGGCCATGCTGTTCCCTTACCTGCTGATACGCGAAGCGAACGCGGAATCGCATGCCGCCACCGAAACAGAAACTCATATCGTTCGGTTGCGTCCCTTGTCTATCACGCAGCGCATACCCTCTTGGTGCCACCATCCGCCCCCGGCGCCGGGCTGCCCTGCCGGTGCCCGCACAAACCTGGCGCCCCGATCCCGGTTACAGAGGACACCTAACCTGAGGAGCCTCCCATGGCACATGCGCACGCCGGCAAATCCGGCAGTTTTAAAATAGGCGGCAAGATCGCCATCAACCGCCTCGGCTTCGGCGCCATGCGCATCACCGGCAAAGGCATCTGGGGCGAGCCGGCCGATCGCGAGGCATGTCTGCGCACGCTCAAGCGGCTGCCCGAACTGGGGGTCAACTTCATCGACACAGCCGATTCTTACGGCCCCGATGTCTCCGAACACCTGATCCGCACGGCCCTTCATCCCTATGGTGACATCCTGGTCGCCACCAAGGCCGGCCTCACCCGCACCGGCCCCAACCAATGGCACCCGGTCGGCCGCCCAGAATATCTGCGCCAGGAAGCGATGATGAGCCTACGCTTCCTCGGCGTGGAACAGATCGGCCTATGGCAGCTTCACCGCATCGACCCCAAAGTGCCGCGCGACGAACAGTTCGGCCTGATCAAATCCCTTCTGGACGAGGGCATCATCGCACATGCCGGTCTCAGCGAGGTGTCGGTGGATGATATCGAGGCGGCGCGGAAGGTGTTCCCGGTCGCCACCGTGCAGAACCGCTACAACCTGGTGGATCGCACCAGCGAGGCGGTGCTGAACCATTGCGAGGAACACGGCATCGGCTTCATCCCCTGGTACCCGCTGGCCGCCGGCGATCTGGCCAAGCCTGGTTCCCTGCTGGACACCCTGGCCAAGCACTACAACGCCGCGCCAAGCCAGTTGGCGCTCGCCTGGGTGCTGAAACGCAGCCCCGTGATGTTGCCAATCCCCGGCACATCCCAGGTGGCCCATCTGGAGCAGAACGTGGCCGCCGTGGATATCGCGCTCTCGGACGCGGATTTTGCCGCGCTGGACCAGGAAGGGCGCGCCGCCTTCCAGCGCGGCTGACCCCCCCCGGGGCACGATACCCCGGGGAGAGCGCCGCCGCGATCAGCTGAGAAGGTTGACGCCCGTTACGGCCAGGATCAGGAACAGCAGGAAGATGACGATGGCGATGAAGAAGAAGATCCGGGCAATCCCGGCCGTGGCGGCGGAGATGCCGCTGAAGCCCAGCACGCCGGCGATGATGGAGATAATGGCGAACAGAATGGCGTAACGCAGCATGTTGGTACCCCTCAGATCCCGGCGCGATTGCCGTGAGCGGGGGGACTAACGCGGGAACCGCGGATACGTTTCAGAAGAAGAAAGGCCTTCTTTTCTGAAGAAAAGACGCAAAAGACTTTTCACCGGCTGTCGCGGACTCGCCGGAAACGTAGCTGAAGTACCAAAAGTGTTTTGGTTCTTTTTTTCAAAAAAGAACACTTTTCTTGCCCAAGCCCCATCACCTGGCATCAACCGGCGCGCGGCGAAAAAACCGCGCGCCGGCCTTCGGGTTACTTGCCCAGAGTCGTATACGGTGCGCCGATCCCGGTGCACAGATCGTAGCCCACCGACGCGGTGCCGGACGGCGCGTTGCCGCAGGCGCCCTTGACGATGTCGGTGAAAGCCTTTGCGTTGCCCAGATTGGAGTACATCTCGGCCAGCTCGGCCTCGGTGGAGGCACGGAAGGTGCCGGCCGAATTCACCATGGCGGCAGCGGCGGGGCTGGCGACGCTGGTGCCACCCAGAATGGCCCAGCCAAGCACCTGGCCGCCGTAGGGCGTGGTGTCGTAAACCCATACGCCGGTTTGCGGGTTGCCGTCCGCCGCGATGTCGGGGGTGCCCCGATGCGTGCCGACGACAGCGGTGACCCCGCTCTGGAAGGATGGCGTGGGGATGTATTCGCTCAAACCGCCGCCATCCGCGCTCCAGGTGGTCTGGCTGACGAATTTGCCGCCCTTGCTGCGATTGATCGATGTGCCGCCGACGGCGATGACATTTGGCAGCACGGCTGGCACGCTGGTGCCGTTGCTGTCACCGGAGGACGCGAACACCACCACTTTCTTGCCGGTGAAGTGGTTTTCCTCCTTTGCCTCCTCGCTGAATTCGCCGCTGGCCCAACTGTTGGAAACCTCGCCGCCGCCGGCAGCCTCAACCAGTTTGATCGCGACCTTCTCGGCCTCCAGGAGAGCAGCGTTGGAATTGGAACTGGCTTCCACCAGCACCACCTTGGCCTTCGGTGCCAGCGCGTGCGCCATCTGCACATCCAACGATTCCTCGACTTCCCAACCGCCTGAGGAGTCCTCATTCGGCTTGTTGCCGCTGGCGTAGACAACCTCGAAATTCTTGGCGGTGATCGCGGGCAGCCCGAACTGCGCGCTGTAGGCGGCCAGGTCGCTGGCCGCGGTCGGATCATCGAAGGCATCGACAATGGCAATCACCCTGCTGCCCGTGGCCGCCACGGTTTTCAATGTCAGCGGGTTGCAGCCGACCACAGGGGTAGTCAGGCCGTAGACGCAGGCCAGCGAGGCCGGCGTTTCGTATGTGCCGCTCGGCGCCGCATAAAGTGCGTGGCGGCCCGCAGGGATGAAGATCTTCACATTGGTATGCGCGTTGGTATCGGTGGACACACCCGAGGACGGCGTGATGATCGTCCCTGCTTGGGTGGTCTGGATCCGCGCAGCGGTGTCGGTGCCCGCACCTGGCGTGGCGGCAGAGGCGGCGGTGGCCAGCAGGGGCAGCAGGGGCAGCAGGGTAATCGATGCCGCGGTGATGTAATGAAGTTTACGCATCTTGTCCTCGTTGGTGATCGGGTTCCCACGCGTGCTGGCGTGCGGTATTGGGGATCCGCCGGCGCGGTGAGATTACTTGACCGGTGTTGCCAGGAAAACCTCCTGGCCGTTTGTATCGGTATAGGTGCCGATGATCTGGCCGCTATTGCTGATGGCGAAGGCGCCGGTATTGGTGCCGCCGGGCACGCTGATCGGGGTGAACTTGCCCTTGGCGTACACGTAGCTGGTCTCGTTATTTTTGGCGTCGAAAGCGACGCCGACGCTGGCGCCGGAATCGTTGATGCCGGTCAGGTAACTGTTCACGCTGCCCGGCGCAATGACCACGCTGACCTTGCCATTGACGAAGACAAAGCCTGTCTGGGCGTTGGACGCGGTGGCGGAATAGCCGACCGCCGTGCCGGAATTGTTGATCCCATAGGCGATGGAGTTGACCGCGTTCGGCAAAGTGATGGCGGTCTGCGCGCCGGCAACCTCGACAAAGGCGGCCAGGTTCGGATAGGGCTGGCCGGCAGGATAGATCGCATAGGCGCCGGAGAGATTGCCCTTGCTGCTCACATGGTAGAGTGTTGGGTTGTTGGTGGAAATCAGCGTCGTGAATGTCTTCTTGGCGTACGTGACGAGCAGTTGCGCATTGTCCGGTCCGCTGGCGTTGCCGAACAGCAGGCCCGCATTGTCGATGCCGGTAAACGCGAAGGTGGGTGATCCGGCGTAGTCCACGCTGGTAAAGGTCTTCACGCCGGTCTTGCTGATTTTCAGGGTGAAACCGTGCTGGGTGTAGTTTTGGTCCAGATAGCTGCCGACGATCTCGCCATTGGTGCTGATGCCCGCCGGCGTGGTGCCGACCGAGCCCGGCGGATCGAAGGTGGTGATCGTGCCGTTCTGGTAAATGTAGCCGTGCTCGGTGAATGTCGTGTCGTAGTAATTGCCCAACACCGTGCCGGTCGAATTGATGGCGGTCGGATAGACGCCGAAGCCCGGGATGGTGATCTTGGTGTAGGTGTAGCTTGGCTTGGCGGCCACGGCGGCAGTGGCAACCAGGCAAAACACGCTCGCGAGAAGACTGGTTTTCGTCATGGGGGGACCTGCTGTTTTGGTTTGCCACGGATCACCAGCGATCCGTTGCGTGAAGTTAGGCAGCGCGCGCCACGCGGATCACGCACGGAACGCAAAAGAAACTATAACGACGGCCGAAATCGTGCCGGCATCAGCAGTTTCGCGCTCATGGCGCGGGTGTGGAGATGAATGCGCCCACGCTTGCTTCGCCAACGATCACGCCGGCGTTGTTGATGGCGGTCGCGGCATAATTGGTGTCGCCATTCGGTGCCGGCAGCGTTGTGTAGGTGCCCTTGCCATGCAGGACGAACGCGGTCGACGCGGTTGGCGACGTGAAATTCACGCCGACAACAACCCCTGAGTCATTGATGCCATAAAAATAGCAATCGGCCGAACATGCGACAGAGTTGTAGTGGCTGTTGTGGTAGGTGAAGCCGAATTGCTGCCCCTCCACGTTTGCGGCCTGCCCGACAGCCACACCACTCTTATTTATGCCATAGGCTTGCGAGAAGAAAATCTTGCCGGGATTCGGCAGCGTGGTGACGGTGCCATTGACATAGACGAAGCTCTGCTCGCCGTGGGACGATGCGTCGGAATACCAGCCCGCGATGTTCCCCGCGGCGTTGATCGCGACCGGGACGGGGGTCTCACCACTCTGGGTTGCAATGGTCGTGAAGCTCCCCTTGGCGTACGTGATCAGCTGCGTGACACCGCTCGGGCTTGTTGTGGTCCCGACGGCGATGCCCTTATCGTTGATGGCCCGGAGCGACGTCGCGGTGGCATTGGGCACGCTCACGTCGGTGAAGTGCTTTCCTCCTGTATAGAGAAAGCCGTGAAAGAAGCCGTTCTTGTCCCGGTAGGTGCCAACGACCGTGCCCGCTTTATTGATCCCGCTTACATACGTCTGTACGGATTTAGGGTAGCTCACCGTGGTGACGATGCCCTTGGCGTAGATGAAGCCCTGCGGATCGCCTGAACTGGTGCCGTAATACCCAACAGCGGTCCCGGCATCGTTGATGGCGAGCGGGTAGACATAGGTGGCGCCCGTGATGTTGAACGCGGTAGTGGTGTACGTCGTCGCGTGCGCGCCGGCACAGACCAGGGAGAGGCAGCCGGCGAGCAGAGCGCGCCGCCGCGAGATCGCTGTCATAGGGATTTCCTTCATGCATTTCCGCTGCAATCCGCCGCGGGAATCCGCCGCAATTGGCCGTGCCCGAAACCTATGGCGTGCGCCTGCCGAAGTCCCTTATGATGTCCTAAAGAAGTTCTTACCGGCCTGTTTTGAAAGACTATTTTTCCGAGATGCCCAT
>PKZM01000012.1 GCA_003133065.1 Acetobacteraceae bacterium | reverse complement strand
CCCATCACCTGTGGCTGGCAGCGCAGGCAATACGGGTCCTGCACCCGCTCATCGCCGGCGAGATGGGATTGGCGGATGGCACTGCCCGCCATCAAGCCGCGCAGGGCTTCGGCCACCTCGGCCTGGCCCTTATGGCGGCGCAAGGCGTGGATGCGCGGATCGAAGGGCGCGTCGGAGCCGCGCGCCGCATCGGTTGAAAGCGCGCCGGTGACCAGCGCCTGCCCAAACAGCAATTCTGCTTCGAACAAGCCTGCCAGGGCGTTGGCGGTTGAAAACTGCGTGCCGTTCAACAGGGCAAGCCCTTCCTTGGGGCCTAAAACCAACGGTTCCAATCCGGCTTTCGCTAAACCGGAAGCGGCGTCCATCCGCTCACCGGACCAAAAAACCTCGCCGGTGCCGATCATCGCCGCCGCCATATGCGCGAGCGGCGCCAGATCGCCCGAAGCGCCGACCGAGCCCTGCGCGGGGATGACCGGGATCACTTCCTTGTCCACCATCGCTTCCAGCAATCGGATTGTCGCCACTTGCACACCCGACGCGCCTTGCGCCAAAGAGCAGAATTTCAGCACCATCATCAGCCGCGCGATCGGCACCGGCATCGGCTCGCCGGTGCCGGCCGCATGGGAAAGGACCAGGTTGCGCTGCAGGATTTCCAAATCTTCGACCGCGATTCGAACCGTCGCCAGTTTGCCGAAGCCGGTATTGATGCCGTAGACCGGCGCGCCTGTCGCCACGATCGCCGCCACCGTATCGGCGCTCGCCTGCACTGCCGGCAGCATGGCCGGGTCCAACATCGCCGGCGCGCCACGATAAATCGCCCGCCATTGAGTTAAAGTAACATCGCCCGCCCGCAAAATCATACTCTACTCCAAATCCGCTCATGCAGCGCGTTATACCCGATGCGATAGACCAGCTCCGCCAGCCGTTCCACATTCCAGATCGCCAGGTGGCATTTTTTCCCCGCCTCCAGCGTGCCGACATCCGGCCGCCCGAGCGCCGCCGCCGCATGCCGCGTCACGCCGAGCAGGCATTCCTCGACGGTCAGGCGGAATTGCGTTGCCGCCATGTTCATCGCCAGCAGCAGGGAGGACAATGGCGAGGTGCCCGGGTTCAGATCCGTTGAGACCGCCATCGCCACCTTATGCGCTCGGAATGCGGCAACCGGCGGCGCTTGCGTTTCCCGCAGCGTATAAAACGCGCCTGGCAACAGCACCGCGACGGTGCCGGCCGCCGCCATCGCGGCGGCACCTGCCTCGTCGGTGTATTCCAGATGGTCGGCCGATAAGGCCCTGAACCTGGCCGCAAGTTCGGCGCCATGCAGATTGCTCAGCTGGTCCGCATGCAGTTTTACCCGCAGACCATGCGCCGCTGCCGCTGTGAAAACTTGTCCAATCTCGTCGGGCGAAAACGCGATCCCTTCGCAAAATCCATCGACCGCGTCCGCCAGCCCTTCGCGCGCGATTTGCGGGATCATCTCATCGCAGATCAGCGCCAGATAGCCCGCACGATCCTCGGCAAATTCCGGCGGCAGCGCATGCGCGCCGAGATAAGTCACCGCCACATCCACCGGCCAGACGCGGCCGAATTTCCGGATTGCCCGTAACAGCCGCAGCTCGCTCTCCGCGGTCAGGCCGTAGCCGGATTTTATCTCGATGGTGGTCACCCCTTCGGCCACCAATGCCGCCACCCGCGGCAGCGCCTGCGCGGCCAAAACCGCATCCCGCGCCGCCCGAGTGGCTTTGACTGTGGACAGAATACCGCCGCCGGAGGCCGCAATCGCTTCGTAGCTGGCGCCGTTCAAGCGCTGCTCAAACTCGGCCGCCCGGTCGCCGCCATAGACCAGATGGGTGTGGCAATCGATCAAGCCCGGCGTTATCCAGCGGCCGCCGCAATCCACCACCACCTCCGCGTCCATCCGTTCGGCCGGGCCGGCATAGACAATATGGCCGCCGAGCTCCGCCACCATGCCGCGCTCGACGATGCCAAGTCCCTGCGCCATGGTCGCCAGCCTTGCATTGGTGAAAATCCGGTCGACGCGCATGCGGCTCCTATTGAAAGCAAGCACTTCTTTTTTGAAAAAAAGAAGCAAAAAACTTTTTTGAATCGCAAAGCCATCGCTCCGCCCGGGGTAAATAAACCGGTTGGCGGGGCGGTGCCAGTTGGTTGTACAAGAGGGTGATGGAGAACCAAAATCCGGCTTCCCTGTTTTTCAAATCGGCGCTGCTGCCGGGCGGCTGGGCGGAGAATGTGCGCCTCACGCATCTGGACGGCCGCATCGTCGCGGTGGAGCCGGATGCGACACCGGCGCCGGGAGAAGAAACGCACAACCTGGCCTTGCCGGGCATGCCCAACCTGCACAGCCACGCCTTCCAGCGCAGCTTCGCCGGCCGCACGGAATACGCCGGCGGCGGTGGCGATTTCTGGAGCTGGCGGGATGCCATGTATGCCGCCGCTGGCGCCATCGAGCCGGATACGCTCGCCCCCATCGCCGCCTATCTCGGCATGCACTGCCTGCTGGGCGGCTACACCTCCCTGGTGGAGTTCCACTATTTGCAGAACGGGCGCGACGGCACGCCCTACGCCCACCGCCCCGCCATGGCCGAAGCCATCATTGAAGGCGCGCAGCAGGCCGGCATCGGCCTCACCATGCTGTTCGGCATCTACCAAACCGGCAATTTCGGCGGCGCCCCCCTGGAAGGCGGCCAGATCCGCTTCCGCACCTCGCCCGATGAAGCGCTCGCCATGCTGGACCAATGCCAGCACCAAGCCGGCCCCGATCTCCGCTTCGGCCTCGCCCCCCACAGCCTGCGCGCCGTGCCGCCCGAAAGCCTCGCCGCCGCCGCCGCGGGCCTGGCAGCCATGGACGCCACCGCCCCCATCCACATACACGCCGCCGAACAGCGCGCCGAAAACGCCGCCTGCCAGGCCACGCTCGGCACCACCCCCGTCAACTGGCTGCTGCACAATGCGCCGCTTGATCCGCGCTGGTGCCTGATCCACAGCACCCACACCAC
>PKZM01000183.1 GCA_003133065.1 Acetobacteraceae bacterium | reverse complement strand
ATCCAGCGGCTGGCCGCCAGCGCCGCGGCCTCAGTCACGCGCACGAGATCGAGCGCCAGGTTCCGGTCCTGGGCCTGGTAGAGGTGGTCCGACATCTTGGCGCAGCTCCCTTGTGTTCAGAATGAGATAGCCGCAATGGCGTGTGGGGGGAACCGCCATCAAAGATTGGCCAGGCGTCCCGTGCCCGCCATCACCCCTCCTTTGCAGCATCGCTCACCAACCCATATCCCCAAAGGCGGAATGATGTCGCCCCCATCCTATGGAGGCGGCGATTGGCCCGCGCAATTCCTGGTCCTGGCCTATGGTGCGGAATGGCCATCCCCCTGCTCACCCTGGCCCTGCCTGTGTCCGCATGGGCGCAGACAGACGAGATCCAGGTCTATGACGCAACGATTGCCGATCAGGGGCAGTTCGAGGTCGAATTCCACAACAACTATACCCCGATCGGCCGAACAAGCCCGGACTATCCTGGCGGCATCGCGCCAAGCCATGCGCTGAACGGCGTGCCGGAGTTCTCTTATGGTGTAACACCCTGGCTAGAAGCCGGGCTTTACCTTCCGGTCTACACGATCACCAACCAGGGGCGGCCCGAGCTCGATTCGGGCAAGATCCGCGCGCTTTTCGTCTCCCCTTTCGCGGCCAACCGTGTCTTTTTCTACGGCCTGAATTTCGAGCTCAGCTACAACGCCTATCACTGGGAACAGACCCGGTTCTCAGGTGAAGTCCGGCCTATCCTCGGCCTGCACCTCAAAGCCTGGGACGTGATCGTCAATCCGATCGTCGACACCGACTTCAAGGGTTTCGGCCGGCTCACCTTCGCGCCTTGCGAGCGCATTGCCTATAACTTCTCGCCGGTCTGGGCCGCTGCCGTTGAGCACTACGCCGATTTCGGCCAGGTCGCCGATTTTCTACCCCTGCGAAAAGAGGCGCAGACCCTATTCGCGGTGGCCGATTACAGGATCGAGGATTCCCACTACGTGGAAGCCGGCATCGGCCACGGCTTTACCCAGGGCAGCGATGCGATGGTCCTGAAACTGATGATCGGCCTGGATTTCTGAAGGCAGGGGCAACGCAAGCGCAAGCCGCGCCGGCTTCTCACCTCACCGGCCCCGTGAGATGCCCTTTTTGCATTGCACCATCCGGGCGGAGCGCGAACGCGATGCGTGTGTCCTTCAACGTGGCGTAGAATTGGCATCGCCTCTGCTGCGGCCACGCAACCGGGCTGCCGGCGCACTGCCGAATTGCTGCGGCGCAGTATAAATCTGCCCGTTGCACTTGGTCCTTCCCTGGATATCTTCGGCATCTGGTCAGACGTAACTAATTTGCGTTCGATGCCTTTTACGATTGTTTGCAGTCCCCAGTTCCTGCTACGTACAATACCGCCCAAAACCCGCCCACACCCGGGTTTTGTCAAAAAAAGGAGGAGGATGCTGATGAGCGACCCCACGCGGATCTCGCGCCGAACAGCGCTGAAGACGGGCATCACGGTTCTGGCCGGCGGGCTCACCACCACCGCCGCCCTCGCGCAGGACATCGATGCCGGCAAGATGGCGAAAAGCGTTGTCCAATACCGCTATCATCCGGCCGCGAACGGCAATCATTGTGCCATCTGCGCGAATTACATTGCGCCAGAGGCCCCGGATAATCCCACTCACAAGGATGCACGATGCAAACTGGTGGCCGGCGTGATCGATCCTAACGGATATTGCATGGCTTTCGCCAAAAAGAAGCCAGCCTAGGCTCGTTCACGGCACCCGGATCGCTCGCGACGTGACGCGAGCCTTCCCGTGTTCTCTGGACACGCTTACCGGCCGGAATATCCTCCCAGCGCTTAAATATCCTGGCGTATATCGCGCCGATGATTACGGCTATGTTGTCGCTATTGCGGAAATGCGGCGCACGCGCGCCATCCGCCGCCTATCACATATCGTGGCGCTTCAGTAACGGTTGCCGGCCTGTTTTCGTCGCTATCGATCGAGGGAGCAGAAAAATCGTGCAAACCCAATCCCAACGCCTGCAATGATCATTGCCTCCGGCTGTGCATCCTCCATGGCAGCCGCGGCAAAGGTGCAGCTTTGCGCTTGCAACATACGGATCGGAACCAAGGGAGACAAATCAGGCACATAAAATGCGCCAGCTTCACAGCCCACCTGGTCGGTACAAAAAAGAAGTGTGCAAAAAACAGGGGAAATATGAAGATGTCCAAGCGTCGTCCGTTGAGGCGTCCAAGCCGGCTAACACTCCCGATTGTCGGGACCGCGCTACTCGGCCTATCCGCGCGGCCCGCCCATGCCGTGCCATCGTTTGCAGCCCAAACAGGCCAGCCGTGCCAGGCCTGCCATATCGGCGCGGAAGGCCCACAGCTCACGCCTTACGGGCGAAACTTCAAGATCAAGGGCTATACACTCACGGGCGGCGAAGGTGTCGCGGCCGATGTGCACCTGGCCCTGTGGGTGCAAACGGAGTTCAGCAGCATCCAGAAAGATATCCCGCCCGCCGGAATTACCCCGGATTTCGGCAAGAACAACAATCTGTTCGTCAATGCGGTCAGCCTGTTCTACGCTGGCCGGATCACCAACAATGTGGGCGCCTTCCTTCAGCTCACCTGGGACAATGTCGGCAAGGCCCTCGCCCAGGATAACTCCGACATCCGCGTCATCGGGGCCGGCAAGGCATTGGGCTACGATGTCGATTACGGCGTCAGCTTCAATAACGCACCCGGCTGGTCAGACCCCTATAATTCAAACTATCTGTGGGGATATCCCTACATCTCCAACGGTATTGCGCCCGCCCCGAACGCCTCGCCAATTCTGGGCGGCGCGGTGCAGGATAACAGCCTGGGCATCGTCGGCTATGCCTGGGTAGACCAGCACATCTATGTCGATTTCGGCGGCTACGAATCCCAGCCGCCCGGCTACCTGAAGATCTTCGGCGAGGACGATGGCCCCGGCAGTTCCACCGGCATCGAGCCCTGGGCTAGCTTCACCTACGCCTGGTTCTGGGGTAACAGCAACGCCCATGTCGGCGCCCATTTTTTCTACGGCCGCTTCAACCCGACCACCAATTTGCGCAGCACCGACGGAAAATTTGGCCATGACAGCTACGCCGATGCCATGATCAGCAACGGCTACCAGTATATCGGTGATGACCAGATCCAGATATTCACCATCGACGGCTTCCTCGATCTGGAGGCCCAGCAACTCAAAGGGTCGAGCTCCCTGCTCAATCCCGATCAGTCGAGCAGCAAGCCCGCAAACCGGCTCGACGAATTCAGGGAGTGGGCGACATACTACTACCAGGATACGTACGGCGCCGTCATCGGCTACGACAAAATCTGGGGCAACCGCAACCAGTTGCTCTACAATACCGGCGCGGACGATACTACCGGCAGCATCAAGGGATCCCCCAACAGCACAAGCTGGAACTTCGAGGTAAACTGGGTGCCGTTCGGCAAGGAGGAGAGTCTCTGGCGCCCCTTCGTGAACCTCAGGCTAGGGCTTCAATACACGCTCTACACGCAATTCAACGGCTCAGGCCACAACTACGATGGCTTCGGGCGGAACGCCTCGGACAACAATACAACGCTGCTTTATGCGTGGACCGTCTTCTGAATGACGGTGTACCCGCACCGCTCCTGGGCGGTGCGGGTACGGATAGAGTTAAGAAAGGAAGGTCTTCTCTTCTGAAGAAAAGAAGCAAAAGACTTTGGGCGCGCTGTCGCGGAGCCGCCGGCAGCGTAAGCTTAATCCGGCGGCGGGATATACGGCGCCATCAGCATCTCCGTCGTCGCCGGCGGGCCGCCCAGCTCGTCCTTGAACGTGGTCAGCATGCTCACGCCGAACAGCGGCTTGTAAATCCCCTGGTGGCAGGTGGCGCAATACACTTTCGGGCTGTCACCCAGCACACCCTTGCGGTAGGCCGGGAAAACGCCGTTCAGCTTATCCAGATAATTGTTGTTCAGATCACGCACCATGCGGATACCATACCAGGCGGTCACACGCGCCGGCGTGCTCTGCGACCAGTCGCGGAACGAACGCGTATTGTGGCAATAGTCGCAATTCACTCCCAGCGACTGGCTTATGCTCATCATCAGCGCATACGTCCACTCCGTCTGCTTGATGGAGGATCGGTTCGTGGTGGGCAAGGCCGTGCTGCCCTGAACCCGGATGGTGTTGTCCTGCTCCAGGAACGGCGTGAACGGATCATAGGGCAGGCTGGAATAATTGATCGGCTGGGTCGGGTGCGCCATGCCGGTTTGGGTTTCGGCAATGCCCTTGGCCGCGGGCCCGGGGTTGTTGAACCAGATGTTCTTGGGCACCGGGTTGCCGCCATGGCAGGTGTAGCAGGTCACACCCGTGTTGTGCACATGGTTCTTCCAGTTGCCGTTGATGTTCTGCACCATCTGCATCATGCGGCGCGCCACCACCTTCGTGTAATTCGTGTCCAGCGCCATATTGTCGGGATTATGGCAATATGCGCAGCCCTGCTCGGGCGCCACCCATGTCGTGATACTGGCCATCAGCCGCGTGAACTGCCCCACGCTCAAATTCTTCATCACGCGCACATTCTGGAACGCCTCGCCGGCCTTCAGCCCATCGGTGCTGGCCGGTGGCAGAATCACGGGGATTTGGGCCTGCACCATCAGATCGGCCAAGCTTCGTGGATTATACACCTGAAACAGGCCGGTGCCCCTGAACCCGCGCTGCACGCCCACAACCGGCGGGTGCCCCATGCTGCTCAGCTGCCGCACCGCGAACAACGTGCCCGCACTGACGCCGACGACCAGAAATCCGGTAAGAATGCCCGATTTTATAGGCTTATTCATGTCGTTGCTCCCTCGCAGGGACGGACCGACAATCGTCCCCCACGCCGCAGGTTAGGCCCTGTGTCAACGTTATTTATTGCGTCAACTGTCAGACTTAAGTGACGGTCGTGTCAAGGGAGAATCAGTGCACCGGCACCAACAGCGCGCGGCAGCGTGCGTTACGCTTTGGCACCGCAGCAATTTCTCCAGATATTATCGGTGCAACGCCAAATCGCATCGCACCACCCCCTACCCCAGCTCAATCCGTATCAGCGACGGCCTTTCCAGCACACTATCCAGCCGCTCAATCCGATCCAGCGCCGCCCGCATCTGGGATTCCCGCGTCTCGTGCGTCACCAGAACAATCGGCACCGTCTCGCCCGGCGAACGCCCATGCTGCAGCATAGACTCCAGCGAAACCCCCGCATCCCGCAGCGCACACGTCACATCCGCAATCACGCCCGGCCGGTCCACCACCATCAGCCGCAGATAATAGGCGCCCGTATACGCGCTCATCGGCAGCGCCGGCGCCTCCGCCAAATGGGTGGTGCTGCCCCACACCGGCGTCGCACGCCCCCGCGCAATGTCGATCAGATCGGCAACAACGGCGGAAGCCGTCGGCCCTGCACCCGCCCCCCGCCCCTCCAGCATGATGCGCCCGGCGAAATCGCCCTCCACCACAACCGCGTTATAAACCCCATCCACCCGCGCCAGCGGCGCATTCTCCGGCACCATGCAGGGGTGCACCCGGGTCTGCACCCCGGCCGGCGTTTGGCGCGCAATGCCCAGCAGTTTTATCCGGTAGCCCAGCTCCCGCGCGAAGGATTGGTCCAGCGCCGAGATGGCGCGGATACCCTCCACATGCACATCGGCAAAATTCACCGGCTGGCCAAACGCAAGTGCGGCCAGAATGGCAAGTTTATGCGCCGCATCGATGCCGTCGATATCGAAGGCCGGGTCGGCCTCCGCATAGCCAAGCTTCTGCGCATCCGCCAGAACCTCGGCGAATTCGCGCCCGCGCTCGCGCATGGTGGTCAGGATATAGTTGCACGTGCCGTTCAAAATGCCGGCGATCCGGCTGATCCGGTTGGCCGCAAGGCCCTCCCGGATTGTCTTGATCGCCGGGATGCCCCCCGCCACCGCCGCCTCATACGCCAGCACCGCCCCCCCCGCCTCGGAAGCGGCGGCAAGCTCGCCCCCATGCAGCGCCAGCAGTGCCTTGTTGGCCGTCACCACATGCCGCCCGGCAAGCAGCGCGCGCAGCACCAGCGCGCGCGCCGGGTCCTCGCTACCGCCGATCAGTTCGGCCACCACGTCGATATGCGGATCATCGGCCAGCGCCAGCGGATCATCATACCAGCGCAACGCGGACAAATTCTCGCCGCGGTCGCGCGTGCGGTCGCGGGCGGAAATAGCCGTCACCGTAATCGGGCGGCCCGCCCGCGCGGCAATCAGATCCGCATTCTCCCGCAGCAGCCGCAGCACGCCGCCGCCCACGGTGCCCAAGCCCGCCACACCAACCGAAAGCGGGCGCGTCACTTTGCGGTCTCCAGCACGGTGTCGGTTTCCAGCAAGCCCGGCGCGGGGGCCACGTTGCTATCCGCATGCAGAAAACTGCGTATATTGCGGATCGCCTGGCGCAGGCGCTGCGTGTTTTCCACCAGGCCGATCCGCACATGCCCATCCCCATGCTCGCCAAAGCCCAACCCGGGGGCCACGGCAACCTGCGCGCGGGCCAGCAGCAACTTGGAGAATTCCACACTGCCCAGATGCGCATAGCGCGGCGGGATCGGCGCCCACGCGAACATGCTGCCCTCCGGGCTGGGCACCGACCATCCGGCCTGCTCCAGCCCGCGGATCAGCACATCGCGCCGTTCCCGGTACAGATCGCGCATCTGCTGCACGCAATCCTGCGGGCCGTTCAGCGCGGCCGTGGCGGCCACCTGAATCGGGGTGAAGGCGCCATAATCGAGGTAGGATTTCATCCGCGCCAGCGCCGATACCAGGCGCTGGTTGCCGGCCGCAAACCCGATGCGCCAACCCGGCATGGAATAGGTTTTCGACATGGAGGTGAATTCCACCGCAATGTCGCGCGCACCGGGAATTTGCAGGATCGAGGGCGGCGGCCGATCCCCGAAATAAATTTCCGCATAGGCCAGATCTGACAGAATCCACACCTCGTGCTTGCGGGCAAAAGCCACCAGCTCGCGATAAAAATCCAGATCCGCCAGATACGCAGTGGGATTGGAGGGGAAATTCACGATCAACGCCGTCGGCTTGGGCACGGAGTGGCGCACGCCGCTATCCAGCGCGCGCAGCATCGCTTCGCCCGGATGCGCGGGGATGCTGCGCACACTGGCGCCGGCGATGATGAATCCGAACTGATGGATCGGATAGGAAGGGTTGGGCACCAGGATCGTATCGCCCGGGCTGGTAATGGCCGAAGCCAGGTTGGCCAGCCCCTCCTTGGATCCCAGCGTGGCGATCACCTCCGTCTCGGGGTCCAGCGCCACATCGAAGCGCCGGCGGTAATAGCCGGCCAGCGCGCGGCGCAGGCCAGGGATGCCTTTGCTGGTGGAATAGCGATGGGTGCGCGGGTCCTGCACCGTCTCCACCAGCTTCGCCACAATATGCGGCGG
>PKZM01000210.1 GCA_003133065.1 Acetobacteraceae bacterium | reverse complement strand
GGATTTGCTGCGGCGCCGCCATAGGAATACGGCGCCGCCGTAACCGATTCGTCGGTGTCGATGAACGTGGAGTTCAGGTGGCTGTAGAAGCCGCCCACCACCCAGGTGAACCGGCCGTTGCCGCTGGAGGCAAGGCGCACTTCCTCGCTGATCTGGTTGGTGCGATCCTCTTCCTCAAAGCCGATCGGAAAATACTTGGTATCGCCGTAATCATAGTAGTTGAAGAGATTGTAGATCGCTTCGGTTGCGTCCTGCGTCTGCACTTCATCACGGGAATAGTAGGAGGTTGCGGCCGTCAGCGTCGCCCAATCCAGGTTGTAGCTGATCACGTTGCTGACCAGCTTGAACGTGTCGGCAAACGGCTCCTTCACGTTGTACGGCTGGTAATGCGCCAGAACACTATCGCCCGGCACCGTGTCGAAATCGTTGTATCCGCCCATCTTGATGCGCTGGTACATGGCGGTCGTGGTGATCGTGAGATCGTCGACCGGTTTCACCAGCAACGATGCACGCAGGCTCTGGAACCACTCCCAGTTCACATCGTTGTGCTCCGAGGTGACCGGCGCGTTGCCCACCGCGCCGCGCACGCAGCCATTCCAGCCGGCGCAGGCGGGGCCGGGATCGATCGGGGTAGGAAACGGGCTGACCACGATCCGGTCGGTCCAGCCACTGACGTATTTTTCTTCGCCCACAACACGCAAGGCAACCTTGTCGGTCACGATGGGGAAGTTCACCATGAACTTGCCGGTTGGATTGGTGCCGCCATTATAGGTTTGGGACAGCGTGGTATCGATGTTGCCTTCGTAAAGCTCCAGGTTCGGCTGATTTGTCACCAGCCGGATGGTGCCGCCCATCGAACCCGAACCGTACAGCGTGCCCTGCGGACCGCGCAGAACCTCCACGCGATTGAGATCGAACAGATCCGGATCGATCACCACCTTGCCGTTCAGCGAGGCCGCGGGCGGGGTGAGCGGCGTTTCATCGAGGTAGAAACCGACCGTAGGCGCCGATCCGCCGGAGGACGACATGCCCCGCATTTCCAGCTCGGTCTGGCCTGGACCGGAACTGCGCAGCGAAATGCCGGGCGTTTCTTGCGCCACCTGCACGATGTTGCTGATGCCCTGCCGCTGCAAGGCAGCACCGGAAAGGGCGGTAATGCTGAGAGCGGCGCTCTGCACCGTAGCGGTTCGCTTTTCGGCGGTAACGACCACTTCCTCGACACCGGATTTGGACGGCTTTTTCTTGGGCGCTGAAGCCGCGTCAGGTGAGGTCTGGCCGTAAGAGAGGCTTGCCAAGGATGTAGAGCAAAGCAGCCCGAATGCGATCACTGTGCGCACATAGACGCCCCGCGAGCCGCGCGGTGTAAGGTGGAGAGTCACGCCGCCTGCACTCCCATATAAACGCTGCCTTATGCCCACCGCCGGAACCAAGCGTGGCACGTCACTTCGCAGCGAAGTGACAACAACCACCCATTGCACTGGCGAAACCCAACTCCGCTGCGAGAAACACCGTCGAAAGGTTGGTGCGCCCCGCGTGCAATGATTATCCTCGCAATTGCTGTGCCAACGCCGGGGTGCCCGATTTGGCGCCACGCGTAATGAGCCAGGCATCGCCGGAAGGGGCATCGCCCTGCCGGTGCGCGCCGCGTGCCAGCATGATCGCAAGACCAATCACGCAAACCGCAGCCACGGAAACGATCATGCCGAAGTTGGAATACCAGGGCTGATCAGGGCTGCGGGGCCACACCATATCCAGCAATGCCCCCATCCCGTAGCACAGGGCAAAGACATTAACCGGCGCGCCCCACGCACCCAGTGAAAAACCGCCACCCGGACGCCAGCCCCGCGCCCGCGCATAAAGTGCCGCAACAATAACCATCTGGAATGCCAAATAGATGCCCGCGGTGGCAAAGCTGACAACGGTGGCAATGGCATCCTGCAGGAAAATTCCGAGCACGATAATGCAGGAGGGTACAGCGCCCGCCACCAGCAGCGCCACAAACGGCACATGCGTGCCAGGTGTCAGGCGCGTCAGCGCCGCGCTGCCGATGATCATGCCATCGCGCCCATAGGCAAACAACAGACGGCTGACGGCTGCCTGCAGGCTGAGAACGCACGACAGAAACGAAACCATCACCACGGCAATCACCACGCGGGAAGCGGTAGGGCCGAAATCGCTATGCAAGATCGTATTCACCGGATTGGCATCGGTGCCGGCGATTGCCGCGCCGATGTCCGGCACCGCCAGAAGCAGCGCCACACACACGAATATAGAGGCGCCTACGCCGATATATATCGTCATCCGCATCGCGCGCGGGATACTCCGCCCCGGATCAGGCGTCTCCTCCGCCACATCGGCGCAGGCTTCAAAGCCGTAGCAACAGAACAACCCGGCGGTAGCGCCAGCCAAGAATGCCGGCAGGTAGGATCCGCCGTGCCGAATCCCGAAGCTGTCGACAACGACCGCCACCGGATTATGATGATGAAACAGCAAGAGATACAAGCCGACCGCGATCGCGCCAACCAGTTCGCACACAAAGCCGAACATCGCGACGCGTGCGAGCAGCTTGGTGCCCATCAGGTTCAGCGCGGTCGCCACTCCCACCAGCACCAGCGCCACCAGGGCATCGGCCGTGTTGGATGCAGGCAGACCCAGCAGGTCGGCCAGAAACGGGCCAGCCCCCAGCGAAACGGCGGCGATGGTTGTGAACAACGCCCAGGCATATACCCAGCCCGCCATCCAGGCCCAGCTTTTCCCAACCAGCCTGCGGCACCAGGGGTACAGACCGCCCGATATGGGAAATTGCGCCACGATCTCGCTAAAGATCAGGCATACCGTCATTTGCCCCATGCCCGCGAGCAGATAGGACCACACCATCGGCGGGCCGCCCGACTGGATCGCCAGCGCGAACACGGAATACACGCCCACCACCGGCGAAAGATAGGTGAAGCCGAGGGCGAAATTCTCCCACAGCGACATCGAGCGGTCGAAATTCGACGTGTAGCCCAATGCCGCGAGTTGATCCTCGTCCGCCGAGGATGGGGTATTGGACAACTCTGCAGTCATGTGGTGCCTCGCTGCGACGCGCTCATCGAGCGCGGGTTGGGTCGACAAGAAAAAAGAATGTTCTTTTTTGAGAAAAAGAGCCAAAAAACTNNAGCTTGAAATTATCACGGCGCACGCGTTGCTGATCTTCCTGATATTTCAGTACGGCACCGAGCGTCAATGCGGCAGTGGTAGGTGTCAAGGCCTCGCTTTGCAGATCATGCAGCGCATGCAGCCAATCCAGCGACTCGGCCACGCCCGGCGGCTTCAGCAGATCCGCCTGGCGCAACCGACGCGTTGCCTCTATCACCTGTTCCGCAAGGCCCGCTGGCAGAACGGGGAAGCGCCGGCGCAGTATGGCCAGTTCGCGATCACGCGCCGGATGGTCGATCCACAAATAGAGACAGCGCCGCTTCAGCGCATCATGCACTTCCCGGGTGCGGTTGGATGTGAGCACCACGAAGGGCGGTACCGTGGCAGTGATCGTTCCCAGTTCCGGCACGGTGACGGAGAATTCCGACAGTGCTTCCAGCAGAAACGCCTCGAACTCATCGTCGGCCCTGTCCACCTCGTCGATCAGCAAAACGCTCGGGCTTGCCTCGAAGGATTTCAGGATCGCCCGCGGCAGAAGGAAGCGCCGGTCATAGAGCTCCGCTTCCAGCCTGTCCCGATCGCCGGCCCCCACTGTTTCGGCCGCGCGAAGATGCAGTAACTGGCGGGGAAAATCCCACGCATACAGCGCCTCGGAGGCATCCAGCCCCTCATAGCATTGCAGCCGGAACAGCGGCCACCCCATGGCCTCGGCCACCGCGCGCGCAAGAGCCGTTTTGCCCACGCCGGCGCTGCCTTCGCAGAACAAGGGGCGGCCCATGGCCATGGCCAGAAAGCAGGCGGTGGCGATTTCCTCGTCCGCCAGGTAGCCCGCCCGTTCCAAACCCTCCAGCAGCGATACCGGAGATGGCGGAAGCAGAGCCTTCTGATCAGGGGCCGGCGGCACGCAGGGTCTCGGCCGCCATCATCGCGGCGTCGACAATATGCTGGTAGCCGGTGCACCGGCAGATATTGCCCGCGATCGCCATACGCACCTCTTCCCGTGTCGGGCTTGGATTTTCTGCCAGAAACCCTTTCAATACCATCAGCATGCCCGGTGTGCAGAACCCACATTGCAGAGCGTGGCATGTATGGAAGGCTTTCTGCAAGGGATGCAGATCGGCCGCACTCGATCCGATCGCCTGCAGCGGCGTGTACACGCCGGCCAGGCTTTGCGTGGTGACGTGTTCCACCGGCTTGAGCCGCTGCTGCGAGAGGGATTCCACCGTGAAGACGCTGCATCCATCGGCCTGCACGGCGAGAACGTTGCAGGATTTTACCGTGTTTCCATCCAACTCCACGGCGCAGGCGCCGCACCGGGCTTCCCAGCAGCCCGCATGCGTGCCGGTCAGATTGGCAACATCGCGAATGAACTCGATCAGCAGCATACGCTCGTCGATCGTGCCGCGCACTTTCTTGCCATTCACATGAATTGTTATGGTCTGCATGTGTCAGCCCCCTGGCGCGCCGGCCTGGGTCAGCAGGCCGGTGGTGATCGTCTTGATCAATTCGGATTGGAACTGCCTGTGCCGTGTGGTGGCCGTGGCGATGGGCAATACCTCCTCGGACGCCTGTGCGGCGATGTCGGCTACGGGCAGTGAGGCAAATTCGTTGAGCTGGACGCCACATAGCCGGGCGCCCGCTGCCCCGGCCACGGAAGGGCAGGCCGCGATGCCGCCGAAAACCAGCCGCGCGATGGTGATCCGGCCGGCCTCATCGGTGGTGACTGCCAGCGCGGCATTCACCACCGCTGCATCAAAAACCCTGAAGCGGAATTTATCGAAGCCGAAGGAAGCGAACACGCCGGCGGGGGGGAAGACGATCCTGCACAGAATGTCGCGTGGGCCTAGCGTAGTGCCGCCGGCCGGGCTGAAGAAGGCGGCGGCGTCGATGGACCGCATGCCATCGATCGAGCCGATCACCATCCGCGCGGCGGACGCGACCAGAAGCGTTGGCACATCGTAGCGCGGATCGGCCTGGCACGCACCGCCGCCAATCGTGCCCATGCTCCGCACGGAGCGATCCGCAAGATTGCCGGCAATGGCGCTGATGTGGCGATGCCATCCGGTGAACGCAGCCTTCTGCAATTGCGCATATGTGGTGGCGGCGCCCACCTCCAGGCTGCCATCCTCCGCATAGGAGATCGCCGATAGTTCCGGGATCCGGCTGAGCGAGACCACGGTTGGCGGCCGCGCCAGCCGTTCCTTCAAGGCCAGAAGCAGGCTTTGGCCGCCGGCCATCAAGCGTGTGCCCGGGCCATGCTCCGCCACCAGGGAGAATGCTTCCTCGAGCCCGGCCGGCTGGAAATAGGTGAAGGGGGTCAAAAGAACATCTCTCCCTCGCCGCCGGTGGGTTTCGGCCAATCCTCGTAGCCGCGCGGACCGTCGTAATCGGGCATATCGTCCGGGTAGCGGAAGATCTCGAGGCCACTTCTTTCCTTTTCGCGCAGCGCCAGCAACATGCGATCCGCCGTGATGGGCAGCGTGGTGAAGCGAACGCCTGTGGCGTGGGCGACCGCGTTGCCCAGGGCGGCGCAGACCGGTCCGGTGCCGGATTCGCCCGCGCCCTTCTGGCCGCCGGGGATGGTTGTGGATGGCGCGGGAATTTCAAACAGGTGGTGCAGTTCGGGCACATCGGTTGCCAGCGGCGCCTTGTATTCCGCGAATGTCGCGGTCAGCAGATGGCCTTCGGAATCATAGACGTAATCCTCGCCGAAGGCCATGCCGAGGCCCATCAGGAAACCGCCCTGGTGCTGCCCTTCCACGATCAGCGGATTGATCACCGTGCCTGTGTCGTGCACCATCACGTAATCCAGGATGGTGATATGGCCGGTGCCGGGATCTACGCGCACATGGGCGATATGGCACCCGCCGGCGTAGGTAACGCTGAAATTGCCGCTGCCATCGGGGGCTTCGCGATCCGTGGGGGTATCGTAGGTGGCTGTTGCTTCCAGCGTGGGTTCAAAACCGGGCGGCAACTGGTGGGTGCGATATACCGAGTAACCGGCGAGGTTTTCCAGATAGAGGCCGGTGTTGGAAAGGCCTTTCACGTAGATGCGGTCGCCGCCGGCTTCCAGGTCGCCGGCATCCACTTCCAGCACATGGGCGGCGATCGCCACGATCTTTTCGCGCAGCCGCTCCGCCGCCATGCGGCAGGCGGTGCCCAGCACGGCCGCGGCCCGGCTCGCATAGGTGCCCAGGCCGAACGGCGCGTTGGAGGAATCCGGTGGCGCCAGAACGATTTTCTCGAACCCTACGCCGAGCACGTCACTCACGATCTGGGCCAGGAAGGTGGCGTGGCCCTGGCCGTGATTCACGTCGCTGGAAAAGATCGTGACGGTGCCATCGGTCTCCAGCCGCAGCCGTATCGCGGAAAGATCAGTATCGAAGGAAGGGTGCCGGCAGGAGGTGTATTTCATGCCCAGGGACATGCCGACGCCCTCGTAGGGGCGTTTGTTCGCCCGCTTGTCGTGCCAGCCGATCACCTCCACGGCTTTTGCCAGGCAGGAATCGATGGAGGTGGTATCCACCTTCTGGCCAAACGGCGTGACCAGCGGGCATTGATCGCCGCGCACGATGTTGATGTCGCGGATATGCGCGGGATCCAGGCCCAGCTCGGAAGCGGCGATATCCATCAACTGCTCTTTGGCCCAGTTGATTTGCGGAATGCCGAAGCCGCGCAGCGCGCCGCCGGGCGCCGTGTTGGTGTGCACGATGTCGCCATCGATGTGGATGTTGGGGACCGGATAGGGCAGCATGCCCACGTTGGTGCCGATATGCACCACCTGGTTGCCCCAATAGGATGATCCGCCGGAATTCTGGATCACATAGTCCCGGTATCCAGTGATCTTGCCATCCTTCTTGAAGAACATCTCCACGTGGCGGATCTGGCCGTTGCGCGCGGTGCCCACGCGGAACACCTCCGCACGGCTCAGTACCAGGTGCACGGGCCGCCCGGTTTGCAACGAAAATATCGAGGCGATCACCTCATGCGCGAAAACCTGCGCCTTGGATCCGAAGCCGGCGCCGACCTCCGGCGCCACCACGCGCACGCGGTTGCGCGCCAGTTGCAGGGAATCCGCCAGCACATCGCGCACCATGAACAGCGACTGGGTGGAGGAATAAAGTGTCAGCATGCCCGAGAAACTGTCGTAGGACGCCACACAGCCGTGCGGATCCAGCGCGGCGCCGGCCTGGCGGTTGGAACTGAAGCGCTGCCGCACCACCAGATCGGCTTCCGCCTCCGCACGTTCGATATCGCCGATACGAACACGATAGCGATCGAAGATATTGCCTTCACCGAACTCGTAATTGAAGTTCGGGTGCAGCAGGGGTGCGTCCGGCAGAATGGCCTTATCCGCTTCCAGCACCACCGGCAGCGGATCGTATTCGATGTCGATGGCTTCCAGCGCATCCATCGCCTGGTATTTCGTCTCGGCCACAACGGCCGCGATTTCCTGTCCCTCGTAGCAGACCTTGTCGATGGCGAAGGCGAAATGGTCGCCCACGAGCAGATCCTGCATCAGGTCGCCCCAGGGTTTTACCTTGCCCACCAGTTCGGCGCCTGTCAGTACACCCAGAACGCCGGGCATGGTGCGGGCACGGCTGACATCCAGCTTGAAGTGCGCATGGGCATGGGTGCTGCGCAGAACCTTGGCGTAGATCATGCCGGGCATGCGGATATCGTCGATATAGCGCGCGGTGCCGGTGAGCAGTGCCAGATCTTCCGTGCGCGGCACGGACTGCCCAACCAGCTTGTTCGCGTAATCCACATCCATAACGGGCGTCTCCGGCTAGTCGGATCCAACAGGTAAAAGTTCTTTGCTTCTTTCTTTCAAGAAAGAAGTTTCTTTTTTCCGGAATAGCCCAACGGCCTACGTGTTTCTGCCTGTTCGCTCACCAGGTGAGGTACGAGATGGCGGCGAGCATGCGTCGGCGTTCGGTTTCGTTGCCGCGGATCTTGATGCGGCCGGCGATGGTTTCGATGGCGGCGGTGGTTTCGTCGTAGTACACGCGCTGCATCGTCTCTGCGAGCATGATGGACAATATCCGCGGCTGTGCCGGCAGGCCCACGGCCACGCTCGTCACCAGGCCGTTATCGATCATAACGGTGAAATCCTTCTGCAGATCCGGCATCCGGACCACCATCGGCCAGTCCCGCCAGGATTTCACCGCGGTCACGGTATCCTTGTTCGGGTTCCACTTGCGCATGTAATACGCGTCCATCAGATCGCGCATGAAATCGGGCGTTATCACCTCCGGTTTCGGCAGATAGTCTATTCCCGGCTGCATGAGCTCTCTCCTGGACTACAGGCGCAGGGCGCTGGAGCGCTTGCGCAGCACCTGGGCCCGATAAAACCCGCCACGCTTGGTGCGGGGAACAATCACGGCATCATAGAACACGAATACGGCCACGATGGCGAACCATGTCAGGCTCGCCTGCCAGTTCAGCTTGATCGCCGCCACCGACCCCATGACGCTGAACAGAGCCACAAAGATGGCGATCGGCACACCGTATTTCACCACCACCGGGCGCTCCAGATCAGTGCGCTGCTTCATGCGCAGGTAGAACACCGCGATCACGAAATACAGCGTGGCCGACCATTCGGTGAGTGCCGCGATGATGAAGTCGATATGCGTGATATACACGCCCGCCAGCGCGAACACAGCCATGAACACGATGGCGACCCACGGCACGGAGCGGGAGGAATACTGGCCGACGAAGCGCGGCAGCGCGCCCTGCTGTGCATACAGCGCCAGCACCTTGCCCTCGGCCATGAAAAACACGCTCAGCGTGGTGTAGGTGGCCACCAGCATGGAGATCATGCCCAGGTAGAATACCGGCCCATGGCCCAATTTGGCCGCCACCGCCTCCACAGTGGGCACATTCATCGCCGCCAGCACGCCCAGCGGCAGGGTTGCCATCAGTCCCAGGGCCACGGGGATCTGCCGCGCCCAGAGCTGCCAGGCGGCCGAGAGCAGCCCGATATCGCGTGAGCGCTCGAAGTCGCTCCATTCATCCACCAGAACCTGCTGCACCTCCAGGATGCCGGCCATGATGGCAATCCACAGGGCGCCCACGGTAAACGGCGTCAGCCAGTCGATCGGCGTGGGGGATTGCCAGTTCGCGGCCCAGGTGGCGTGGTCGGCCATCAGCCACCAGATCGCCAGGCCCAGCAGCACATCGCCCACCAGGGTAAAGATCACCAGGATCGCCTGCACCTTGCCGGTAATCTGGTGCCCGAAAAGGTTCAGCGCCATCACCGGCAGCAACACGGCATAGGGCCAGATGCCCGTGGGCACGGATGGGAACAGCCCGTGCAGCAATCCCTTGGCCACCGTCAGTTCCAGCCACATGAAGGCGCCATAGATCGGCACATACCCCACGAAATAGGTGGTACCGATGGAGAACAGCCCGGCCTCCCGCCCGTAGCTCTGGATCGATCCCGGCTCCGGTACCGCGGTGATCATTTCGCGGTAAAGCCACCAGGCCATGTTGATGATCAGCGCGCCCTCGGCGAAGCCGATCAGCGTCCATTTGATGCCGTACAGGCTGCCGATATACATGATCCACGACCAGGCGGCCGTGAACAGCATCTCGCCTGTGCCGATGGCCGAGACATCGAACCAGTTCAGCGCCTTCTCATTGACCAGAACGATATCGTCGCCGGAGGCATCGAAATCGTCCAGGCTCACCTCATGTGTTTCGCCGGCCATGACCATCCCCGCTGCCCGAACGCCGCCCGCTTGCCCGGCCTGCCGGCCGGCGCACCGCAAGCGCGGAACTCTCCAAATACCAGGCTATCAATGCACAAAGCATACCAGCCAATCGTGCCCGGATGTCAACCATGAGACGAACGATCCTGAATACAGAACGCGAAGCAAACCGCGCGCCAGCAAGCCGAACGCTTGCCTCGTCCGGGGCGCCATTTTGCGTTCTGTATACNNGTATACAGAACGCAAAATGGCGCTATAATGTGCGCGTCAGACAGAATCGCCTACAAAAGCTTCAATCAGCCGCAAGGCAGTGCCACATGAGCCTTACACCAGACCCGCTGGGCCGCCTTTGCACTGGTACGGAAGATGCATCGCACGTGCCCATATGGCGGCAGGCGAGAGCAATCATGCAGCCATGTTCACGCGGTGCCAACACGCGGCCGGATAGAGGGCGCTTACGCAGGGAGAACCGGGGCGCATGGGCCTGACGCCACACAGTTTTACCTTCCACGGCATCGGCGTGCAGTACCTGCAAGGCGGCGCCGGCAAGCCCCTGCTGCTGATCCACGGCTCCGGCCCTGGCGCCTCCACCATGGGCAACTGGAAGCGCGTGCTGGACCCGCTCTGCGAGCGCTATCATGTATTCGCGATGGACCTGATCGGCTTCGGCCAGTCCGGCCGCAAGCCCGAACCGCCGTTCTTCGATGTTGATTTCTGGCTCGGCCAATGCCGCGCACTGCTGGCCATGATGCCGGGCGATAGCATCGGCATCGCCGGCCACTCCCTCTCCGGGGCGCTGGCCCTCAAACTCGCGGCAAGCGATGCGCGGATCGGCCAGGTACTTACCACCGGCAGCATGGGCGCCCCGTTCACCCCCAACGCCGATACGCGACTATGCTGGACTTTCCCGGAAACGGTCGCGCAGCTGCGGCAAACAGCGGAAATGCTGATCTTCGATAAAAGCCTGATCGACGACGCCTATCTTGCCGCCCGCCGCGCGGTGCTGTTCGAGGATCCCGGCTACGCGCCGTATTTCCGTGCCATGTTCGGCAGCGACGCGCAGATCTATGCCGATGCCGCGGTGCTCTCCCCCGATGAGCTCGCGCGCATCGCCTGCCCGGTCGCCATGCTGCATGGGCGCAACGATACCGCCTTTCCGCCGCACATCAGCCTGAGCCTTGCCGGCGGCATCGCCCGCGCGGATGTGACTATCCTGGCCGCATGCTCCCATTCGGTGGCCATGGAGCATCCGGCAAAGTTCCTCGCCGCCGCCCATTGCCTGTTCCAGTAAGGGAGCGTCCGCCATGACCCAAGACAAGACCCTGGGCACCACACTCTACGGCCGCGTCATCGACGGCACGCTGACCGCACCGATCGAGCGCGGCGCCGTGGTGTTCGAAGGCGAAACCATCGCGTGGGTCGGCGAGATCGATGCCCTGCCCTACCCCTACCGCCAGGCGGAATACCGCCAGGTCGACCTGCCCGGCCGCAGCATCATGCCCGGCCTGATCGACGGCCACACGCATATCTCATTCGGCGAAGCACGCTCGGAGGAGGAACTGGCGCTGTACACGCCGGTGGAATATCGCACCCTGAAGGCTGCGATGAACGCCAAGAAAGTGCTGCAATCCGGTGTTACCAGCGCATTCGATGCCGCCACCACCTATAACATCGCAGCCAACCTGCGCGATGCCATCAATGTCGGCATGTTCCCCGGCCCGCGCTTCGCCGTATGTGGACGCCAGTTGACGACGCATCAGGGGTTGGAGGATTCATTCCCCAACGAAATGCAGTTTCCCCCGGGCCAGGCCGCGGTGCTGGTGCGGACACATGACGAGATTATCGAGGCGATCCGCCTGCAGGCCAAGGATCGCGTGGATTGCATCAAGATATCCGGCTCCAGCGACAATCTCATCACGCCCGATGCCCTAGAGATTTCGGCGATGACGAACGAGGAACTGGTGGTGGTGGCACGCGAGGCGCGGCGCCTTGGCTTGATGAGCGCCACGCACGCCCGATCCCGCGATTCGGTTCTCGGCGCGGCAAAAGCTGGATTCGACCTTATTTTCCACGCCTCCTATATCGATGACGAATGTATCGATATCTGCCTCAAGAACGATATCATGATCACCCCCACGCTCACCTTCCTGGTGAACCTGCTGAACGCCATGCCGGAAGGCGCGGGCGTCTCCGCGCTCGATGCCTTCAAGCGCGAGGTAGACGCAGCACAGGAGGGCCTGGCGAAGGCGCACAAGGCGGGCATACCGATGATCTGCGGCACGGAAAGCGGCTGGTCCCCAGTACCCTACGGCAGCTGGCACGCCTACGAGATGGAGATCTTTGTTGATCTGCTGGGCTTCACGCCGCTTGAGGCGATCAACAGCGCTACCCTCACGGCCACCAAATGCCTCAAGGCGTTCGGCAAGAAAGTCGGCAAGCTGGAAGCCGGGCGCTACGCGGATATCCTGGTGGTAAACGGCAATCCCGTTGAGGATATCACGGTTCTGCAAAAGAAGAGCCTGTTCGACTATGTGTTCAAGGGCGGCGAAGCGGTGGACCTGACGCCGCAGCCGCCCGTGCAGCAATATTACTTTGAAAAACACAAGATCTTTCTCAATGGGCGGTTTCGGTATGATGAAAGCCTCGGCCGCGGTGTGTTAGGGAAGTAAGAAAGAATGTTCTTTTTTGAAAAAAAGAACCAAAAAACTTTTATCCCTTTGCGCACGCTGCCGGCGACTCACGTACCAAAAGTCAAAAGTTTTTTGCTTCTTTTTTTCAAAAAAGAAGACCTTGCTTTTCTCTGGAGTCCCTCATGAAAACCGTCGAAATCGCCGGCGCCGGCCTCTCCGGCCTCGCCGCCGCCGTGCGATTTGCGCAGCTGGGCTGGCGCGTATCCCTGCATGAACGCAGCGCCGACCTGCGCATGTTCGGCGCCGGAATTTGGCTGTGGGAAAGCGGTCTGAAAACACTCAAACTGCTCGGCGCCTACGAGCAGGCCACGGCACGTGCGCGCGTGATCGATCAGTGGCGCATCGCCGATGGGCGCGGCCGCACGCTGATGACCCGCCAGATGGTGCCCGGCGACGGAATGCTGCTGCCGCCACGCGCCGACCTGTATCAGGCGCTGATCGATCAGGCCGTGGCCTTGGGCGTGGAAATCCACACCTCCTCCGTCTGCACCGGTGTAAAGCCCGAAGGTATCTTGCAGATCGAAGGCGGCATCGAACGCCGTGCCGATCTGGTGATCATTGCCGATGGCGCCTATTCCCGACTGCGGGAAAGCATCCTGTGCACCGCATGGATGGATTTCGGCATCGAGGCCGGCATACGCATGATGATCGACCATGCACCCGGCGATTCGCCCGACATCATCACGGAGTATTGGGACGGCCCCTTTCGCCTTCTCTACAATCCCTGCACCGATGGCCAGACCTACATCTTCCTCAGCGTTCCGGTGGCAGACAAACGGGCGCGCGTATTGCCGGTGGACAAGGATGCCTGGCGCGCGCGCTTCCCCGCCGTTGAAGGCCTGATCGGCCGCCTGACCGAAGCCGGAAGGTGGGACAGGCTGGTGAATGTGCGCTGCACGAAATGGTCGGAAGGCCACGTGGCGATCATCGGCGATGCCGCGCACGCCATGCCGCCCAATCTCGGCCAGGCCGCGAATACCGCGTTCATCAACGCCATGGCCCTGGCCCAATCGGTGAACTCCACCGGCGATATTCCCCAGGCGCTACAGGATTGGGAGGAACGCCAGCGCCCCATCACCAATAATGTTCAATGGTGGTCTTACCTCTATGGTTTCGTGATCGGCCGGTGGCCGGCGGGGCTTCTGCCGCTGCGTAACGACTTTGTGCGGTTTGTCAGCAAGACGGAATGGTTTGATGAGGGGTTGAACAGGGGGGCGCGGTATACACCCGCTGGATATAAGTAAGGAAGATGTTCTTTTTTGAAAAAAAGAACCAAAAAACTTTTATCCCTTTGCGTACGCTGCCGGGGAGGCGTGCGCCAACAGGTAAAAGTTTTTTGCTTCTTTTTTTCAAAAAAGAAGTCCTTGCTTCCTTACGCCACACGCGGCTTCCTCAACCGCGGCGCCTCTTCCACGCTCACCGCCGGCCCCAGATCCGTCACCTGCTTGGGCGTCAGTTCCGGCACCAGGCCCTTGCCTTGCAGCGCCTCGATGAAACGGATGGCGGTACGTTCGCAATGGCGGCGGCTGAGCACAGAAACATCATGCGCATCGCCCGCCTTGAACGCCGCGAAGATCTGATGGTGATCGGCATGCGCCTCCATCAACTCGTGCGTGATGGCAATTTCCATCAGGATATAAGGCTCAACCTTGGAACTGATATTGCTCGCGATCTTCTGCAAATGCGCCCGGCCGCCGGCGGCAAACAGCGTATCGTGAAACCGCCGGTTCAACACCGACCAGCGCAGCCGCTGCGCCTCGGTGGATACCTTCACCGGCAGCTTATCCATATCCCTCAGGCAGGCCTCCAGCGCCTTCACATCACGCTCGGTACGCACCAAAGTCGCGGTGTAGCCGGCATGCCCCTCGATCAGCATGCGCAGCTGCATCAGTTCCACCAACTCGGTGGTCTGCAACGATGTCACGGCGTAGCCGCGGCGCGGCCGCAGCATCACCAGCCCTTCGGCCTGCAAATGCTGCAAGGCATCGCGCAGCGGCACGCGGCTGGTATTGAAGCGCGCGGCCAATTCCTCTTGCCGCAAGACATGGCCGGGGGCGAACGCGCCGCTGATGATGGAGCTGTGCAGCCAGGCGCGGATCACCGCGGAAAGCGGCGAGGTTCCGGCTTCCTCGGGGCGGGGAAGGGCGACAGTATCCAATTTACGGCGGCTCATCGTTACCTCTTTCGTCATCTTTCCACGTCGGATGGCGGCCTGCACCACGCTGCATCCATCACAAGCGCAGTCCGCAACACAATCCGGACACGCCTGACGCCTTACACGCCCGATACCACCGATTGTCAAACATCATGTGCGAAGCACAACGCGTTGCATCTCATCCGTCATGGCAGGCGATCGCATGAACACCGCCGCTAGCTTCAATCCCAAGGTCGATGCGCAATACAAGGTGCGAGATGTGGTGCCCGATTTTCAAACTTTCCTGGACCGCTGGGCTGCGGCCAGCCTTTGGGCCCGCGCCAATCTGCGTGGACATCTCAACATCCAATACGGGCCATCCGCCGAGGAAACACTCGATGTGTTTCTGCCGCATGCACAAACGCATACCGCACCGGTGCAGATTCTGATCCATGGCGGCTATTGGCGCGCGCTGTCCAAGGATGATTTCAGCTTTCTTGCGGCCGCCATCGTGCCGGCCTCGGCGGTTGCCATCGTGATCAACTATGCGCTGTGCCCGGCTGTGACGTTGGATAGAATCGTGGATCAATGCCGCCGGGCACTGGTCTGGACTTCACGCAACGCAGCCACCTATGGCGGCGATTCCGGCCGGCTTCATGTCACCGGCCACTCCGCCGGTGCCCACCTTGCCGCCATGCTCGCCGCCACGGACTGGAGCCGCTTCGAATCCGGCTTGCACCCCGCGCTGCGCAGCATCTGCGGCGTCAGCGGCCTCTACGATCTGGAGCCTCTACGGCATACCTCGATTCAAACCGAATTGCGGCTGAGCGACCACGAAGCTGCCCGCAATAGCCCCATTCTGCTGCAACCTGCCCCCGGCACACGCGCCCTTCTCATCGCCGGCGGCGCCGAAACCCACGCGTTCCGCACGCAAACCGCCGCGTATGCCAACACCCTGCAAACCCAGGGGATCACGTGCGACACCATGGAAATTCCCGGCCGCCACCATTATTCGATCATCGACGAGCTCTGCGCCGATACTAGCCCCGCCCGACAGGCGTGGCTGAATATGACACTGAATGCGTAACGGTCCGGCGGCGGCAAACCCCAGCAGGAGACAAGACGTGAGCAAAACACGGCGTGCTGAAATTGCCGGTGCCGGGCTTGCCGGCCTGGCACTGGCAACCCGGCTCGCGCATCTCGGCTGGCATGTATCCTTGCACGAACGAAGCGCGGATCTGCGGATGTTCGGATCGGGCATTTGGCTGTGGGAAAACGGGCTGAAAACTTTGCAGCTTCTCGGCGCCTATGAGGCAGCCACCGCGCGCGCGCGCCACGTGAAGGAATGGCGCATCGCCGATGGAAGCGGTGCCACGCTGTACAGCAAGTCCCTTGAAGGCCGCGATCGGCTGCTGCTGCCGCCGCGTGCCGATCTGTACCAGGCGCTGATCGACCGCGCCACGGCGGCCGGCGTGCATGTCTCTACCAGCTCCGTCGTCGCATCCGTGCGGCCGGAAGGCGTGCTGGTGCTGGAGGGCGGCGAGCAGCGCCCAGCCGATCTCGTGGTCGTGGCCGATGGCGCCTATTCCCGGCTGCGGGAAAATATCATGGCCACCGCGTGGAGCGACATGGGCACCGAAGGCGGATTTCGCCTTCTGGTGCCCGCCGAGCCGGATGATCCCACCGATATCATCACCGAATATTGGAGCGGCCACTGGCGCGTGATGTTCAATCCCTGCACGGATGGCGAGAACTACATCTATCTCGGCGGCCCGGTGAACGATGCACGCGGCCGGGCGGTGCCGATCGATCCTGCTTTCTGGCGTGAGAGATTTCCCGGCGCGGGTGAGATGTTTTCCCGCGTCGGGCAAGTCAGCCGATGGGACCGGATCGTGAATATGCGCACACGGCTCTGGGCTGACGGCCATATCGCCATCCTGGGCGACGCCGCCAACGCCATGCCGCCTAACCTGGGCCAATCGGCCAACATGGCCTTCAGCAACGCCATGGCGCTGGCCATGGCCGTAACGGCGGGCAGCGACGTGCCGGGCAGCCTGCGCGCGTGGGAGGCGCGGCAGAGACCGCTCACGGACCATGTTCAGCATTGGTCCTATGTCTACGGGCTGATCCTGGGGCGCTGGCCTGCCAGCATTATGCCGCTGCGATCAGACCTGATGCGCATGCTGGGCAAGATGGAATGGTTTGATGAGGGGATTTGCCGGGGGGCGCGGCATGTGCCGGAAGGAAGTGCTCTTTTTTAAGAAAGAACCAAAAACTTTTATTCCCTTGCGTACGCTGCCGGCAAGCCCCCACCAAGTACCAAAAGTTTTTTG
>PKZM01000075.1 GCA_003133065.1 Acetobacteraceae bacterium | reverse complement strand
CCGGCGACATGGTGCGCGGCTGGCTGGAGCGGTACCGGGCGGACAGCGGGGCGACCATCCTGCTCGCCAGCCACAACATGGCCGAGGTGGAACGCATGTGCGACACGGTGCTGATGATGAAGCAAGGCCGCATCGTCGATCGGGGCACCACCGCCGAACTGCTCACCCGCTACAACCGGGCGCATCTGGAAGACGTCTTTCTCGATATCGCCCGATCGCGCTCCAATACCGAAAGCCCGGTGACGGCATGATGATATCCCTCCGCCGCATCTGGGGCCTGGTCTACCGGCACCTCACGCTGTTCCGCCGCTCTTGGCCCCGCCTACTCGATCTCGCCTACTGGCCAGTGCTTCAGATGACGATCTGGGGTTTTACCAGCCAGTTCTTCGCCGCACGCCTGGGCAACCATGGCGCCGTCACCGTCGGCATGATGCTCGGCGGCGTGCTGCTTTGGGAGATGGCCCTACGCAGCCATCTCGGCTTCGCCATCACGTTCATGGAAGAGATTTGGTCGCGCAACCTTGGCCACATCTTCGTCAGCCCCTTGCGCCCGTGGGAACTGGTGGCCGCCCTGCTCAGCATGTCGATGATCCGCATGAGCCTGGGCGTGGTGCCGGCCGCGCTTGTGGCGGGCCTTCTCTACCATTTCAACATCCTTAGCGTGGGGCCCGTGGTGGTGCTGTTCGCCGCCAATCTGATCCTGATGGGGTGGTGGGTCGCACTCTCCTGCGTGTCACTCATCCTCAGCCAGGGCGGCGGCGCGGAAAGCCTCGTATGGTCCATGCTCATCGGCCTCTCTCCGCTCGCGGCCGTGTACTACCCGGTGGCGGTGATGCCCTGGTGGCTGCAAAAATTGGCGCTCAGCCTGCCCGCCGCCCACGTGTTTGAAGGCCTGCGCGCGGCGATCGGCCAGGGCGTCATCAAATGGGATGAGCTCGCCTGGGCCGGTGGCCTGAACGCCGCCTGGATGACAGCCGCCATCTTGCTGTTCATGCAGCAGTTCCACGCGGCAAGGCGCAACGGCGCCTTCATGAACATCGGCGAATAATGGCCTGCACACGGTTCTGGCTGCTGCGGCACGCCATCGTCGATGAAGCCTCCCGCGCCGTGCTCTACGGCCGTATGGACGTGGATATCTCAGCGGAAAGCCTGGCCGCGCAGAGGCCGATCTACCAATCGCTGGCCGCGCGGTTGCCGCGCACGGCCAGATGGATCGTCACCCCGCTTCTGCGCACGCGGCGCACTGCCGAGGCGATCCACGCCGCAGGCTACCCCACCTGCGAGCTGGCGGTGGAGCACGGACTCACGGAACAGGATCTCGGCGCCTGGCAGGGCCTGCCCCACGCCGACCTCCCCGCCAGGCTCGCCGATCCCGCGCACCCCTTCTGGCCGCTGGGCGCCGCCGAAATTCCCCCCGGCGGGGAGAGCATGGAACACGTGATCCACCGCGTCGGCGCCACGCTGGAGCGCCTGGCGGAGGCATATGCGGGCCAGGACATCGTCTGCATCAGCCATGGTGGCGCCATCCGCGCCGCAGTCGCCCACGCACTTGGCGTCGGGGCCCGTGCGGCCCTGCACCTCTCCATCCAGAACCTGTCTCTCACGGTGGTGGAGCGATTCGATGCCGGATGGCGGGTGGTGACGGTGAATGAAGGTGCAGAGATTTAGGCAAGGAAGGGTCTTCTTTTTTGAAAAAAAGAAGCAAAAAACTTCCGTCTGTTTGATCCCCGGCGGCCCGGCTGGAGGTCATGCGGTTTGTTAACTTGCGTCGGTAACGGCGCATGATGGCATAAGAAACGACATTTTTTGAGAGGGGGATGTCCCCGATGCGACATTATGGGCGACTGATGATACTGGCCGGCGTGCTCGGCGCACCCACGGCCCTGCACGCCGAAACAATGCAAGGGCAGCAGGAACTGGTAGACCGCGCCACGCTCGCGGCGCAGGAAATCCTGGACGACACGCAAGGGCACGATGCCCGCGCGCTGCTGCCGCAAGCGCGCGCGGTGATGATCTGCCCGCGCGTGTTCAAAGTAGGCTTCCTGTTCGGCGGCCAAGGTGGCGGCTGCGTGCTGGAAGCCCGTGGCGGACAGGGAAGCTGGTCGTCACCGGCCTTCTACAGCGTTGGCAGCGGCAGCTTCGGGCTGCAGGCAGGCATCCAGGATGCCGAAGTGATGATGATGATCCTCACACCCAACGGCCTGCGCGCGGTGCTCGACAACCAGTTCCGCATCGGCGCCGATGCATCGGTCGCGATCGTCACCATCGGCGGCGGCGTGGAAGGGGCAACCACCACCAACCTCAATGCCGATATCGTGGCCTTCGCCCGCACACGCGGGCTGTTCGCCGGCGTATCCCTGCAAGGCAGCGTGATGTCCTCCGATAGCGGCGGCGACCAGGTCTATTATGGCCAGCCCGTCGGCCCCGTGGAGATCGTGATGGCCATGCGGGTCAGCAATCCCGCCGCGGATCCCTTACGCAGCCTGCTGATGCGCTACGGCAGCGCCGCACCGCCGCCGCAGCCCTATTACCCGCCCGCGCAACCCTATTATCCGCCACCACAGGCACAGTACCAGCCGCCCGCCGGCTATGCCGCGGCTCCCCCCGGGCCGATCCAGCAGCAGTCCCTGCCGCCGCCAAGGTAAGCCCATCGCCACCGCACGACCCTCGGCGCTGACCGCTCGGCTGCGGGAAGCGCTCTGCCGCCGCCCGGCGCTGATGGCACTCGCGCTGATCCTTATGGTCACCGGCGTGATGTGGGCCCGCCACCCGCTCAGGCCGCTCAACGAGTTCGACCAGATCTTCTACCTCGGCATTGCCGACGACCTGGTCGATCATGACCGCTTCACCGACGGTTTTCAGTTCGCCCNNCGATCAGGGGTGCCCGCGCGCCGCGCCCAGCATGCGATGGTTGCAATTCGGCGAATTGGCCGGGTTTTACTGGCTGATCTGGTGGATGGGCGGTGCCGCCGCCGGGCCAGCGATCGGATGGGGTGCCCTCACCCTGGCCCTGTTCACAACCAACTTGCTGCTGGGCTCGGTCAATTACCTCATGACGGAGATGACCTGCCTGGCACTGGTCACCACCGCGATCGCCGCCGCCATCAGGGCCATTGGCACCAACGGTCGCAACCAATTGGCCTGGTGCTTCCTGGCGGGCGTTCTCACCGCACTCACCGCACTCACGCGCCCAGCCTTCCTCTACCTCATCCCGCTCGCAGTGTTGGCGGTGCCGATCTGGGGCCGCAAGCGGGCGCTGATGCCCATGGCCGCCTATGCGGGCGGTGCCGCGCTCACCTTGGCACCCTGGCTGACACGCAATACGATCGTCTTCGGACGAACCGCCCTCACCTTTGGCTACGACAGCCACACCCTGGTGCAGCGAATCGCCTTTGATACCATGAACCGCCGCGAATACGGCTTGGCGTATCTGTGCTGGCTGCCCGATGGACGAGCGCTCGGGCGCGCGCTGGGTGGGCCGCATCTCTGCGACCGCTTCGGATACGACGAGCAGCCGACATCGTTTTACGTGCTTGGCTTGCGCCACATGCTGCCGCAGACGCTGACGGCGGCCGGCGGCTACGACCACCATCTCAGCTACCTTCTGCACACCTATATTCTGCGCATGCCCTTCAAGCATCTGCTTGTGTCCATCCCGCTGGCGCTGCGGGGCGCGTATGTGGCGCATTGGTGGGGGTTTTGCTTGCTGATCCCCAGCGTGGTGTGGACGGTTGCGGCGTTGCGCCGGCGCTTTGAGGGCTCTGCGGTGTTTCTGCTCTTGTCCCTGCCGGCCTGGTTCATGCTGGCTTTCAATGCACTGGTGGCCGTCAACCAGGTACGTTACAATCTGATGTTAATCCCCGTTTATGCCGTCAGCGGTGCGCTCACCCTGCGCTGGACCGCGTTACGGCTGCTGCCCTCAGGCGCGCACAAAAGGTAAAAGTTCTTTGCTTCTTTCTTTCAAGAAAGAAGACCTTTCTTGTTTCCATGTTGTCGGCAACACCCCGCGCGTCTGACCCGCCGCACGGGGTGTTGCATGGAATTCAGTAGAAGCAAGGATATCGCGGTTCTGGTCCTTGCTCACGCCAATCCCGGCGTCTTCGAGCGGCTGGTCCGCGCTCTGAGCCACCCCAGTATCGCGATATTCTGCCATATCGATGCCAAGGCCGACCTGGCTGCCTTCCGAACGCCGTCCTGCGCCGGTGTCGTATTCCTTGAGGAGCGGGTCGATATCAACTGGGGCGGCTACTCGATGATCGAGGCCGAACTCGCACTCTTTCGCGCAGGCAGACGGGCCGGGCCATTTGCCGCGTACGCAGTCATCTCTTCGGCGCCGGCGAGCTTGTCGGCCGACCCGGACTTTGCCGGCGTTGGTACCTGGCCGCACGATATGGCCTTCGTGGCGACAGTGCTGGCGCACGCGGGCTTCCTCTGCCGCGATCTCAACGAAACAGGGCCACCCTGCTACAATGACGACAGCCTGCGGCTCACTCCTCTGCACGATCGGGCGGCGCTCGCCGATATGCCCATGGACGGCCTAATCTACTACCCGGTTCGCAGCTTCGAGGCAAAGAACCCGCCAGCGTCGTCTTCATGGATCAGCACATCGGGTTCAATGAGCCAATACGCATCATACGCGGGGCGCGCAGCGCGCACGACGTAGTGGCAGTAGTCGCCACATCGCCATCCGTACTCCGGATGTGCGTACAGGCCCATCGCATCCAGAGTGCCCTGGTTGAAGCCGATCTTGGCCCGGCCCCCCATATCCGCCTCGCCCGCCCGCTCATCGACACAGAACACCACGTCTGTGCCCGGCAGGGCGGCGTAGCGGTCATACGCCGCCAGCGACGCGGCGTCCGCGCGATGCGTGCGCACGATAATCAGGTTTCGCAATGCCCGGCCCCTCCTTTGCCGCTGTCGTCGCCCCAGCCGCGCCGTATGTTATCAGGCGGCTTGCGCGCCGGCATCAGGCCCCCGCGCATCGGCGGCCGGCAACGCCGGATCGGGTGGCAACGCCCCGGGCCACGCCGCGTGCATTTGCTCCGCCTCATCCAGCTTCCCGCCCTCGATCAGGTCGGCGAGATGGGCGGGGGTGCCGGGCGCGTAATCCGGGAAGCGCTCATGGACGGCACGCAGCCGAGCAACTGAATCGGCCAAGCGCTCGCGGCGGCGGGCGCCGGGGCCGATCATCGACACGGCAGCCGCGACCTGCAGCGCTGGATCGTTGGGCGCGCGGTCGATCGCCGCCTGCCAATGCCGCTCCGCCTGCCGCCACCGCCCGGCACGCGCGGCCTGGCGTGCCGCGAGGCTACGCACCCGCGAACTGCGCGGAAACCGCGCCAACGCGTCGGCCACCAGGCGCTCCGTCTGCTCATGGTCCTGCTGGTTTTGGCTCAAGGCAATCAGTCCGAGGCATGGCGCTTCGCTGCGCGGGAAGCGTTCTCCCATCTCCGACCATAAGCGGCGCGCTTCTGCCGGATGGCCGGCAAGCTCGGCGGCCAAGGCCGCCTCCTCCCACATGCCTGGCAAGCTGGCGCATGCCTCAACGCCGGCGCGGCCGACCTCCTCAGCGTCGGTGGCACGGCCCAGCGCACGCAGACTGGCACATGCCGCCAGGTAGCCGAGCGGATCAGCCGGCGAGGTCTGCCGCAACCTGCCCGTCAGCGCCACCACATCAGTGTGATTGCCGCGCGCGACAGCCAATCTGATTCGCAGGACCAACGGCCAGCCGCGCTTGGTCGGCAAAGCGGCCACCATACGCTCGGCATCTTCCAGCCGGCCGAGCGCCAGCAGGGACTGGGCGGCGATGCGCAACCCAACGCGCGACTCTGGTGCACGCGCCAGAAGACGCGCTGCCACCTCCAGTCGCGCCGCATGATCGCCTTGCAGCAGGCTGCGTTGCGCCAGTTCCTCCAGCGGCCAAACCGCCTCAGGATAGGCATCCGCGGCCATTGCAGCGATGGTGGCGGCTGCGTCCGGATACGAGCGCCGCAGGGTGGCCGTAAGTGCCGCCAGCACGCGATCCGGCACGCTGTTGCCGCGCTTGATGCCGCGCCATGCTGCGAGGGCTTCTTGCTGACTCTGCTTCGGAATACCTGACTTCTCCAGGATGCGGCGCACCGCGGCGATGTCGATCCCCATGGGACGGCGCGCGCCACCGCGGCGCCAGAAAAACAGGCCAGCCAAAACTCTAAATCCTTTTCGTTGGGGTGAGGGTGTCATAGGAAGAAAGATGTTCTTTTTCGGAAAAAAGAACCAAAAAACTTTTATTCCGACGCCTTCACGACGGCCCGATACGCAGGCCGCGGCGCGCACCTAAACAGGCAAAAGTTTTTTGGTTCTTTTTTCAAAAAAGAACATCTTTCTTCAAACAGATTGCAAATACGCATCATATTCCACATCCGTCACCCGGCGGCGGAACTCCGCCTGTTCCTGCCGTTTGCAGGCCGAAAACAGATCCTGATA
>PKZM01000089.1 GCA_003133065.1 Acetobacteraceae bacterium | reverse complement strand
AAAGAAGCAAAAGACTTTTGTTCATTAGCTGCCGCCGGCGGCGAGGCCCGCATTTCGGACGTCACTATAGAAGTGGCAACTGTCCGCGTCGCCGGGGACGTAGTGCGGGCAGCCGATGGCGTTGGCGCGGCCGGGGTCCGGCACGGGAACGCGCGGCGGCAGATCGCCGACCATGGCCTGGCCGAGGGCGACGGCACCGGCCAGCGCCGCGCCGTTCTGGCCGGAAGCGCCAACGGCCGCGCGGAAAGCGTCGTGGTTGCTGTTCCAGGCGATGGCGGCGGTGAGCAGCGCCGGCGGCTTGATGGCGGGCGAGGCACCCAGAACGATCCCGGTGCCGGGCGCGATCCGGCCGGTGCCGAACAGGTTTTCCATGGTCAGCGCGCACGCCACCGCGCCACCGTTGCGATCCAGCACCGCGAAGCTGGTGGAGGCGGGCAAGGCGGGCAGCGTGCCGGAGACGGCGGGCGCTTGCAGAATTTTCAGCGGATCGGTGCCGTGTTGGCGCCAGTCGGCGGCGGCGGCGACGGAGAGTTCGGCGAGTTGCTGGGTGACCATGCCGCTGCGTTCAAGGGCCAGGAAGGCAGCGGCGGCGCCGAGGCCGCCATCGGCGGGCGGGGGCAGGAAGGCGGCCTGATCATCACCCGCCTTCACCACGATCGGCTCGCCCAGACGCGGCACCGCGGCGCGCAGATCACCCAGATTGAAAGGGCCGCCCGCCTGCGCGCTGGCCTGCACGAGTTTTTGCGCCAGCAGGCCCAGGTACATGTCGCCCACCCCCACCGCATCGATCTGGGTGAGCGTGGCGGCCAGATCCGGCTGAACCAGAACGCTACCCTCACCCAGCGGGCGGCCGCCCGGGGCGAACACGGCGGCGGCGGCGGGGTCCGCCAAAAGCGGGCGCTGCACCTCGGCCAGGTCGGTTGCCAGCGCGCGGGAGATGGAGAAGCCGGTAGCAGCCGCGCGGCGCGCGGGGAGGATGAGCGTGTCGAATGGCTTGGTGCCGTAGCGGGCGCTGAGCAGATACAGGCCGCGCGCCATCATCGGCACCGAAGCGGGCCGGTCGCCCTCCGTCAGCGCGGGCGCGCGGGGGGTGAACAGCACGGCCTCGGGCACGCCATGGCCGGGCGAGGACGCGCCGGGACGATAGGCGATGCAGGCGCCACCACCGCCGAGCGAGGCGCGGGACGGCAAGGTGACGGTGAGCATGAAGCCGAGCGTGACAGCGGCATCGGCGGCTGTACCGCCGGTGGCCAGCACCTCGCGGGCGGCAAGTGCGGCCAGCGGTTCGTCCGCCACCACGCCACCAATGAAACCCTTGAGGTGTTCGCCCGGATCGAGCGGACCGCCGAGGATGGATTTTTTCACCGTATGGATGGTGCCGCAGCCACCCGTTGCCATGCTGAGAGCCAGAGCCAGCACCAAACCCTGCCGTCTCCGGCCGCCCACGCGTCTACCCACCGGCATCAAAACTCCGAAACCCACTGCGGCAGGCAATAAACGCGTTCCCGGGCGACAGCAACCTTTCGGCGGGCGGCGGGAAGGCGGGAAGAATGTTCTTTTTTGAAANNTCGCGGAGGACTGTACTGCGCATGGCCCCCCTCACCCTCACGATGTCCCACGCCACGATGGCAGGCGATGCGGCGCCGACGGTTACGGATACCTCGGGCGATCTGCTGGACACACCGCCCGCGGCGGATATCGCGGATCTCGCGCTCGCCGCGCCGGTGTCGCGGTTGCCCGAGGGCCCGCATTTCACCCCGGGCGGCGATCTGTATCCCGCCAGTGCCGATTTTGGCGCGGCACCCGCCATGAAGGCGATTGCCGGTGCGGGCGTCGGCGCCGCAGCCGACGGCAACACCATTGCACTGGGTGCGGATGCGCGTTTGCTGAGCGCCGCGGACATCACCACGATCGCCGATCTTGGCAGTGCGCTCGTCACCAGCGGACACGGGATCAGCATGGGCGCGGATGCGCTGGATCTCACAGCTGCCGCATATACCGCGCTGCTCGCGGATCATCTGGTGCGCCATGGCATTATGCCGGGTGTCGGGCATGGGGATTTTTCGGCTTCAGAAGCGGCCGCCGTGCGGATGGCCAGCACGATGGAACCGCATGCGAGCTTCACGGTGACGGCTTGCGATATCGGCGGGGAGACGATTGCCGTGAGCGAAGCGGCCGACGGCTCCACGCCTGTGGTGGTGCTGGATGCGGGATCCGTGGCGAGCCTGGTTTGCGATCTTGGCGGCAGTTTCGCGGCCAGCGGGGCGATCGAGGTGGGTACGGGGAAGTTTGTCGATCTCTATCAGGCGGGCTCGGTGCCGGCGGGATCGTCCAACGCTTCGCTGATCTACAACCCGGCCGCGCACACGATTTCGCTGGATGTGCCTGGGCAGGATCCGGTCACGCTGATCACGCTCGGCGGCACCGCCGATCCGCAGGGCCTCGATGCCAGCGGTATCTTGTTCAAGCATCACGATTAGGAGGGCCGGGCGCATGCGCATCATGTCACGCAGGGGATTGATGGGTGCGCTGGCGCGGCCGTTGCTGTGGGTTGGGTTTTTCTCCTTCTTCCTCAATCTGTGTTACCTGGCTGCCCCGATCTACATGATGCAGGTCTACGACAGGGTCATGCGCAGCCAGAGTGTGCCCACGCTGCTGTATCTGACCCTGGCAGTGGCGATGGCCTATGCCGCCTTCGCGATCCTGGATGGCGTGCGCGGGCAGATTCTCGCCGGTGTGAGCGATATCGTGGAGGATCGCCTCGCCGGCGCGCTGCTGGCACTGACAACGGCGCCGGCCGAGCGCGGCCGCGCGCGGCCGGAGCCATCCCTGATCGGGCGTGATCTGGATACGGTGCGCCAGTTCGCGGCGGGATCGGCTGTGCTGGCCTTCATCGATCTGCCCTGGGCGCCGATCTATCTCAGCGTGCTGTTTCTCCTGCACTGGAGCCTGGGCGGTTTTGCCCTGCTGGCCTGTGGCCTGCTGGTGGGCTTGAGCATTGCCGCGGAGCGCGCGGTGCGGGCGCCGATGGCGCTGGCGGGATCGGTTGCCGGGCGTGCCTACCAATTCGGCGATGCGATCGCGCGGCATGCGGATTGCGCGAGCACGATGGGGCTGGGACGTGCGCTGGCCGATCGCTGGCAAGCCATGCGGGCGGAGATGCTGGCGGCGCAGAACGCGGCAAGCCGGCGCGCCGTGGTGCTGGGGGCAGTGGCCAAGTTCGCGCGCCTGTTCATGCAATCGGCCATACTGGGCTTGGGAGCGTATCTGGCGATCAACCACGAGATCACGGGCGGGGCGGTCTTCGCCGGATCGCTGCTGCTGGGGCGGTGCCTGGCACCGGTTGAGGCGGTGGTGGGATCGTGGCGCGGCACGCTGGCGGCGCGCGATGCCTTCGGCCGGATGGCCGGTTTGCCGCCGATGGAGGCCGCAACCGCGGTGACGCTGCCGGCGCCCTTGGGGGCATTGAGCGCCGAGCGGCTGAGCTGGACGCCGCCGGGGGCCGAGCGTGCGGCGGTTACGGATGTGTCGTTGAAGATCGAGCCTGGGGCCGTTCTGGCGCTGGTGGGGCCGAATGCGGCCGGCAAATCCACGTTGGGAAGGTTGTTCGCCGGGGCCATTCGGCCGGAGAGCGGCGTGGTCCGGCTGGATGATGCGGAGCTGGCGGCGTGGGAGGGCAACCAGCTCGGCCGCGCGATTGGATATTTGCCGCAGGATGTGGCCCTGTTTCCGGGCACGATCCGCGATAATATCGCCCGGTTCGGCGATGCCACCGACAAGGAGGTGATTGCCGCGGCCCAGGCGGCGCTGGCGCATGAGATGATATTGCGTCTGCCGCAGGGATATCAGACCCGCATCGAGGAGGGGTCGGGCAGTTTATCCGGCGGGCAGCGTCAACGTGTGGCGTTGGCGCGGGCGTTGCTGTTCGATCCGCCGGTGCTGGTGCTGGACGAGCCGAACGCGAGTTTGGATGCGGACGGCGAGGCAGCGTTGTTTCGCTGCGTGGTTGCCGCCCGTGAACGGCACCGCACGGTGGTGCTGATCACGCACAGCACGGCGCTGGTGCGCATTGCCGATTACGTGGCCACAATGGTTGGCGGCCGCATCCTGCGCGTGCAGCGCACGACGGAGTTCTTGAATCGCCCTGCGGCCGCTGGAGAATAATCTTATGAACCGGGGTCTGGGGCCTCATGCCCCAGCTGCGGGCCAGGGGGCAGAGCCCCCTGGCAGAGCCGCCATTCAGCTCGGGCTTTTGACAATCTTTGTCTTCTTCGTGTGCTTCGGCACCTGGGCTGCGTGGGCGCCCCTGGATGGTGCCGTCTTGGGATCGGGTGCGCTGGCCGTGCGCGGCAATTCGAAAACCTTGCAGCACAAGGAAGGCGGCATCGTTGCCGCTTTGCTGGTGCAGGATGGCGATCACGTTGCCCGCGATCAGGTGCTGATCCGGTTGGACGATACGCAGACCGTGGCGATATTGCGCGCACACCAGGCCCAGTTGGCCGGGGATCAAGCGCTGATTGCGCGGGCCATGGCGGAGATTGCCGGCACCGCGACTGTGGATTTTCCGGCAAGCCTGGATCCGGGGGATCCGATCGCGCGGTCGGCGATCGCGCGCGAACGGATGGTGTTTCACAACCACAGCGATCTGCTGGCGCAACAGTTGCGGGTAATCGATGAGCGCATCGCGCAGGCACGCCAGCAATCGGCCGGGGCCGTGGCGCAGCATGCGGCATCGATGCGCGGGCTGGCATTGGGCATGCAGCAACTGGCGGCACAGACCGCGCTGGAGCGTATGGGGCTTGCGGCGCGCAGCTCCGTGCTGGACCTGGCACGCACGATCGAGGCGCTGCGCGGGCGGACGGGCGAGCTGCGTTCGGACATCGCACGCCACGCAGCGGAAGCCGCCGAATTGGAGGCAGAAAAGCTGCGCCTGCGCGCGACGGCCGAGAGCGACGCCACGCGTGAGCTGCGGGAAGCGCAGTTGCGGGTGAACGATGTGCTGCCGCGGATTGTGGCGGATCGCGATGTGCTGGCGCGGCTGGACATTCGCGCGCCCGTCAGCGGCCAGGTGGTGGATTTGCAGGCTTTCACCAAGGGGGGGGTGATCGAGCCTGGCCGCGCCATCCTGCAGATCGTACCGCAGAACCGCACGATCGTGGCGGTAGCCGACATCCGGCCGCAGGACATCGCGAACCTGCATAGGGGCCAGGCCGCCCGGATTATCGCCACGGGCTTTGATCAGCGCGATACGCAGGCGATCGAGGGGCGCGTGGATGTGATTTCAGCCGACCGGCTCACCGATACGCGGACGGGGCGGAGCTATTACACGGCCGAGATATCGTTGCTGGCCGATCATGCGCGTGGGGCGCTGCTGAAGCAGTTGGGGCCGGGCATGCCGGTAGAGGTGGTGGTGCCGGTGAAAGCACGCACGGTGCTACAATATTTGATGGAGCCGTTGTGGCGAAGTTTGCGGGCGGCTGGAAGGGAAATATAAGCAAGGAAGGCCTTCTTTTTTGAAAAAAAGAAGCAAAAAACTTTTTGCCGTTGGCGTAAGCAGCCGGCTCGGTCCGCGATAGCACAGTCAAAAGTCTTTTTCTTCTTTTCTTCAGAAAAGAAGACCTTCCTTACTTTTCCCACTCCCGAAGCGGCCGAGAGCAACGATGATGACAACGCCGACAAAGTGAAGGCCTAAATCCTCGCCCGTCGCATCAAACGGGTGAATGAGGGCCAGCAGTGTGGCGCCGGCGCCGGCACTGGCGAGGCCGGCGAGACAAGCGGTGAGGCCGGGGCGCAGGGGGAAAGCGCGGCGCACCTGCCAGGTGAGCAGCAGCAGCAAGGGCAAGGACACCAGAAGCAGGAATTCCAGGCAGACCATGGGATGCATGGGGGCTTCCGGCACGGTGCCGGCGATAGGGGTCAGGCGAAGGCATCCCGCGGTGCTCGCGCCGATCCACAGAAGGACAGCAGGCAGCGGGACCAGCGCGCACAGCGCGGAGCGCCCGGGAACGCTGGTTTGCAGCGCCGCCCAGCCCGCGAGAATGGCAGTGAGGGCCGCCCCAAGCAGGCTGAGCCACATATCGGGCGCTGCCATCAGGCGGGCGCGCAAGGCGGGAAAATCGGCGAAAAGCGAGAGCAGCACGCCCACCCAGACAGCGGCCACCAGCCACGCAGCGGCGCGCTGCCACGGCGGGGCCAGAGGCGCGACGGGGCGCAGATCGCGCGCCAGCCGCGCGATGAGCAGTTCGTGCGTGGCGTGGTCAGACATCTCTGTTCTGCCCCAACTTCACGCGCAGCGCCTTGAGCGCGCGGTGCAAATTCACCTTCAGGGCGCCTTTCGTACGGCCGCTCTCTTCCGCCACCTCGGCGAGGGAGCGTTCCTTCAGGCCCAGCATCTCGACTGCATGGCGTTGCTGGGGTGGGAGTGTGGCGATGGCGGCGCGCAGGCGGCGTGAGTCGCTATGGCGCAGGCTCGCGGTGTCGGCGGTTTCGGTGCCTGCCGCGTGGTTGAGGTAGGCATCCGGATCATGCACTTCGCGGGCGCCCTGGCGGCCGCGCTGGCGCAGGCAGTCGATGGCGCGGCGTGTGGCGATGGCGCGCAGCCAGGGCAGGAAGGGGCGGGACGGATCGTAGGTTGGCAGCGCGCGATGCAGGGTGAGCAGTACGTCCTGCACCACGTCATCAACCGCATCGGGGCGCACGCCGGCGCGCCGCGCCGCGCCGGCAGCCAACGGCACGCAGGCCCGCAGCACGGTACGGTAGGCCTCCGCATTGCCCGCCTGTGCGGCCTGCATCAATGAAGCGAGCGCGCTGTCCTCCATGTGTCGAGCTTAGAAAACCTCTCGCCGCATGCGCCACCGAAAAAAGTAAAAGTTTTTTGCTTCTTTTTTTCAAAAAAGAAGACCTTTCTTTTTGTTTTCCGGGCCTTGTCTTGAACCCATCCTGTTCCAGCCCTCATGTGAGTTCGGCTCGCGCTTGAATTCGCGCCGGAGGCAATCAGGGTTACGCCCGGCGCGGACGGGCGGGTAACCACCCGGGCCGCGGTGCCGAATGGGCTGTAGAGAACGGAGTTTGAAGGCGATGACACGACGCCATGTGCTGCTGACCGGGTCGGCCTTTCTGGCCGCGGCGGGTTTTATGCTGAGCGGCCACCGGAGAGCGGATGCGACCGAGCGCTTCGCGGTGACGCATACCGATGCTGAGTGGCGCAAGTTGCTCTCACCCGCGGCTTATGAGGTGCTGCGCCAGCAGGGGACGGAGCCCCCATTTTCCAGCAAGCTGGATCATCTGTTTGCCGACGGCCGGTATGATTGCGCGGGGTGTGCGTTGCCGCTGTTTGTGTCGGCCACGAAGTTCGACAGCGGCACGGGGTGGCCGAGTTTTTATCAGCCGATCGCAAGCGCGGTTTCCACGCAGGGCGATGATTCGCTGCTGATGGAGCGCACGGAGGTGCATTGCAGCCGGTGCGGCGGCCATTTGGGCCATGTGTTCGATGACGGGCCGCGGCCCACGGGGTTGCGGTATTGCATGAACGGCGTGGCGCTCAGCTTTCACAAGGCAGGGACGAACTCATGATCAAATTCGGCAAGATCCTGCTGGGTGCCGGCGCGGCGGCGTTGCTGGCGACCACCTTCCTGCATGCGCCGGCGCATGGTGCGGAGGATATGCATGTGGTGCCGGCGCCGGCACTGGATGTGAAGCCGGCCGATGGGCTGCAAACCGCGGTTGTCTCAGGCGGTTGTTTCTGGGGCGTGCAGGGTGTGTTCGAGCATGTGAGGGGCGTGACGCGCGTTGTTGCCGGCTACGCAGGCGGCGAGCGGGACACGGCCGATTACGAGCTGGTGAGCACCGGCACCACGGGCCATGCCGAGTCCGTGCAGATCACCTATGATCCTCATGTCGTCAGCTACGGCAAGCTGTTGCAGATTTTCTTCAGTGTGGCGCTGGATCCCACCATGAAAAATGCGCAGGGGCCGGATAGCGGCACACAGTACCGATCCGAAATCTGGGCGGCGACACCGGAGCAGAGCAAGGTGGCCGCGGCGTATATCGCGCAACTGGATGCGGCGCACACCTATGGCGCGCCGATCGCCACGCGCGTTGATCGCTTCCGCGGGTTTTATCCGGCCGAGGCGTATCATCAGGATTTTCTGGAGACCCATCCGGATTATCCTTACATCGTCTATAACGACAGGCCGAAGGTAGAGGCGCTGAGGGCGCTGTTTCCACAGGTGTATGAGGCGCGGGCGCGGATGACGAACGCCAAGTCGTAAGCACGGAAGAGTTCTTCTTTTTTGAAAAAAAGAAGCAAAAAACTTTTGACTATCGATACGGGTCTCGCCGGCAGCGTACGCCAGGGGTAAAAGTTTTTTGGTTCCTTTTTTTCAAAAAAGAACTCTTCCTTATTTTTACTATACCACCGGGAATTTCGGAGCGCGCTTTTCGAGGAAGGCACGCCGGCCCTCCGCCAAGTCCGGGCCGGCGGCGGCCTCAATGTACCAACTCCGGGTCTCGTCGGTGTCCTGCACCGTGCCCGCGGCAATCAATGCCAGCGTGGCCTTGGTGATGCGCACCGATACCTGGGACGTCGCCGCAATCTCCAGCGCCAGCGAAATGACGGCACCGTCCAGTTCGGCCGCATCGACCACCCGGTCCACCAGCCCCATCGCGCGCGCCTCCTCCGCCTGTACCAGGCGGCCGGTGTAGAGAATGAGGCGCGCGTTGGAAAAGCCCACGGCATCCACAAGGCGTTTCGTGTCGCCCAGGCTGTAGGCCAGGCCGAGTTTGCCCGGCGTGATGCCCATGCGGATGTTGGGTGCGGCAATGCGCATGTCACAGGCCAAAGCCAGGCCGCAGCCGCCGCCCACGCACGCACCCTCGATCTGGGCGATCACCGGCTTGGGGCAGCTTGCCACCGCCTGCATGGCGGCAGCCACTTTCTCGCCATAGGCGGCGGCATTCTCCGGCGTGGCGTAGGTTTCCGCGAATTCGCTGATGTCCGCACCGGCGGCGAAATGGCCGCCCGCACCCGCGAGGATCAGGATTTTCACGCCAGGCGTATCCACAGCCTGCGCGATCAGGCCGGGAATGGCGGACCACATGGCAGCACTCAGCGCATTGCGCTGCGCCGGGCGATTGAGCGTAAGCCGTGCAATGGGGCCATCGATCGTGAGCAGCAACGGCATCACGCGGCGGACCCGCCCCGCTTGGCCGCGCACTGGCCGGCTTCCACCACCGAGAGCGCGGTCATGTTCACGATACCGCGCGCCGTCACGCTGGGCACCAGAACATGCGCGGGCTTGGACATCCCCAGCAGTAGCGGGCCCACAGGCAGACCATCGGCCGCGGCCTTGACCAAATTGAAGGCGATGTTGGCGGCATCCAGATTGGGCAGCACCAGAAGATTGGCAACGCCCGAGAGCGTGCTGTTGGGCATCACGCGCTCGCGGATCGCCTCGCTCAGCGCCGCATCGGCATGCATTTCGCCATCCACTTCCAAATCGGGGTCGCGCGCGCGGACCAGCTCCAGCGCATGGCGCATCTTTCGGGCACTGGGCGAATTGCTGGCGCCGAAACTGGAATGGGACAAAAGCGCCACCTTCGGCGTGATGCCGAACCCCTCCACTTCGGCCGCGGCCAGGCACGTCATTTCCGCAATCTCCTCGGCGTTGGGGTCGATATTCATATGCGTGTCGCAGAGGAAGATAGCGCCGGTCTGCAGGATCACCGCGGAGAGCGCGAAGATGCGCGTCACGCGCGGAGATTTGGGGATGATCGGCAGCAGATACTCCATCTGCCGCCACCAGCTCCCCGTGCCGCCGCACAAGGCGGCCTCCACCTGGCCGGTGTGCAGCAACATCCCACCGGCCACGATGTGGCGCGTGCGCATGCGGCGCGCGGCGGCATCCGGCGATACGCCGCGGCGGCAGGTGAGAAGCTGATACGGCATCACAAGGGGATCGAAAATCGCGTGGTCGGTCAGGGGATCGAGCACCTGCACATGGGTGTCGATCTTCATGCGCAGGCCCATCTCTCGGATACGGCGTGCGATCGCATCGCGGCGGCCCAGCAGGACGGGCTGGGCGATGTTGTCGTCCACCACCGTCTGCACCGCGCGCAGCACGCGCTCGTCCTCACCCTCCGTGTAGACCACACGGCCACGCAGCTTGCGCGCCGCCTCGAACACCGGGCGCATCAACTGGCCGGAGCGGAATACGAAACGCTCCAGATCGGAGCGGTAATGGTCGAAATCCTCGATCGGATTGAGCGCGACACCGGACTCCATCGCAGCGCGCGCCACCGCCGGCGCCACCTGCAGGATCAGCCGCGGATCGAAGGGTTTGGGGATGATGTAGTCAGGGCCGAACACGGGCGCCGAGCCGCCATAGGCGCGGGCAACCACTTCACTGGCTTCCATGCGGGCGAGTTCGGCAATGGCTTCCACCGCCGCCAGCTTCATCGGCTCGTTGATAGTGGTCGCACCCACATCCAGCGCACCGCGAAAGATGAACGGAAAACACAGAACATTGTTCACCTGGTTGGGATAGTCGCTGCGCCCGCTGGCAACGATCGCATCGGGGCGCGCGGCGCGCACCAGCTCGGGCAGAATTTCCGGCTCCGGATTGGCCAGCGCCAGAATGATCGGGTTGTTCGCAAGCTTGGGCAGCCATTCCGGCTTGAACACGCGCGGGGCGGACAGTCCCATGAAGATGTCGGCCCCCTCGATCACGTCGGCCAGCGTGCGGGCGTCCGTCTGGCGGGCATAGACAGCCATGTTGTCGGGCATGTCCGGCTCGCGGCCGGCATAGACCACCCCTTTGATGTCCGTCAGCGTCACGTTTTCGATACGCAAGCCCATCGCCACCAGAAGATCCACGCACGCGATCGCGGCGGCACCCGCGCCGGAGGTAACAAGCCTGATATCCGCGATGGATTTGCCTTGCAGCACCAGCGCATTGCGCACGGCGGCGGCAACGGTAATGGCGGTGCCGTGCTGATCATCATGAAAGACCGGAATCTTCATCCGCTCACGCAACGCGCGCTCGATGACGAAGCATTCAGGCGCCTTGATATCCTCCAGGTTGATCGCCCCGAAGGTCGGCTCCAGCGCCGCCACAACATTGATGAAATTGTCAGGGTCGGCCGCATCCACCTCGATATCGAACACGTCGATGCCGGCGAATTTCTTGAACAGGGCGGCCTTGCCCTCCATCACCGGCTTGCCGGCCAGCGGCCCGATATTGCCCAGTCCCAGCACGGCTGACCCGTTGGTGATCACGCCCACGAGGTTGGCACGCGCGGTCAGTTCCCGCGCCTGGCGGGGATCTTCCACGATCGCCTGGCACGCGGCCGCCACGCCGGGCGAATAGGCCAGCGCCAGATCGCGCTGGGTCGCCATCCGCTTCGTCGCCTCGATGGCAATTTTCCCCGGCCGCGGATGCCGATGATATTCGAGCGCCGCGAGGCGAAAATCGTTGTCCATCATACCCCTAAAAGAATAAAAGTCTTTTGCTTCTTTTCTTCAGAAAAGAAGACTTTTTCTTCTTTTTTGAAAAAAAGAAGCAAAAAACTTTTACCTATGGCGTGTCGGGTCATTGGGAGACGGCGGGGCCCTTCACCACCTGGGCGAGGGCGTCGGGGCGGAGCCAGGTCTTGAAGGCGGCTTGAACCTGGGCGGCGGAGGCATCGTAATAGTGCTTGGCGGCAATTTGCGGCGTGTCCAGTGGCAGGCCCAGATCGGTCAGGCGCAAATCCAGGGCGGCAATGGCATCGACACTGGCGCGCTGCATCGGCAAGCGACGCAGCATCTGCGCCTTGGCGCGCGTCAGTTCGCTTTCGCTGACCGGCGCCGTCTGCAACGCCTTGATGTCCTGCACCACCAAAGCACGCGCGCGGCCGACCTTGTCGGGATCGGCACCGAACGAAACGCTGTAGTCGCACCGCGTGCGCGACCAGTCGATCTGACTTTCCACGCTATAAACATAGCCGGTCTTCACACGCAGATCCTTGTACAGGCGGGATGAAAATCCGCCGCCCAGGATCGTGTTGCCCACCATCAGGTTGTAGCGGTCCGGATTGGTCACCGGCAACTGCACGCTCTCGGCCAAAGCAACGGTATCCTGCAGATTGCTGCTGTCCGGCACATGCGCATCGCTCGGCTTGCTGAGCGGGATCGGCGGCAGCTCCACCGCTTGCGTGGGGCCAGGCTTGGGCCAGGCGCCGAAATTGGCCGCCACCACACGTTTGGCCTCCTCCGGCGTCACATCGCCCACCACAACGATGGTGGTCAGATCGGGGCGATAGGCGGCAGCGTAATAGGCCCGCACATCGGCGGGTTTGAGCGCCATCACCGAAGCCGGCGTCGCCTGCCGCAGTTGCGGATCGCCCGGCGGCACCACAGCCTTCAAAAGGGCGCGCTTGAACAGAAAATCGGGCGATTGCAGCATCCCCGCCAGGCTCTGCGCCTCCTGCCGCCGCACGATGGCGAAAGCCTCATCCGGGAAGGCGGGATGCAGCTCGTTTTCCGCCAGCAACGCCATCCCGGGGGCAAAATCGGCCGTCAGCACCTTCAGCTCGAAGCGCGCCCCCGCCTCCTCTTGCGCCGCGATATCGTCCAACGCCTTCTGAAAGGCCAGGCGGTCGTGCTTGCCGGTGCCGTAATCGAACAGCTTGCCCACCAGAGCGGATACGCCCTCATGCCCGGGCGGCTCCTCCATCTCCGGCACCTGGCGCACCTGGCCGAACACCGAAACGGTTCGGCTGACATGCTCCGGCTGCACGATCAGCCGCAGGCCGTTGGGCAGCACGCTCACATCGGGGGCAATGCCCGGATCGGGCAGATGCAGCGTCGCCAGCGCCTCGGACGCCCAGGACGGCAGGGAAACCGGCTGAGCCGGCGCGCCGCCAAAGGATTCCGCGCCACCGAAACCCTTGCCAGCCACCGGCTTGCCGGACTCCTCCGGCGTGAGAATGGCGGTCACCGCATGCGCGGGATCGAACAGCGTTTTGGCCAAGCGGTTCACATCTGCCACGGTCACGGCTTCATAGGCATGCGCGATATCGTCCGGCGACGTGGCGTTCTCGAAGGCGAGCGCACGCGACCAGCTTTCGGCCAGTCCCGTGATGCTGTCGCTCTGGAAGGCCAACTGCGCCACCTCCTGCCGTCGGGCGGCAGCCACCAGATCGGGCGGCACGCCGTGCTGGGCGATATCGGCCAGCAGACCGCGCAAATCGGCCAGCAACGGCTTGGGATCGCCGCCCTTGGGGAAAGCGGCGGCGGCAACGCCATAGGCAACCTCGGCCTTCGGCTCGAAGGCGAATTGGGCGAGCAGCGCCTTGCCCGTGACCACCAGGTTGTACATCGACCCCCGCTCGCTGCTCAGTACGTCGGAGAGGATGTCCGCGGTCGCGAAATCGCGCGAACGCAGGCCCGGCATCCGATAGGCGAGCGTCACCAGGCCCACCGGAAAATCCGTGGGCAAAGCGAGCGTTTTCGGCTGCACGGGGCTTACGGTGAAGGCGGCGTGGGCCGGAACCTCGCGCTTGGGGATGGCGCCCAAGGCGGCTTTCACCTCGTCCAGCGCCTGCGCGGGGTTCACGTCGCCGGCAATCACCAGGATGGCGTTGTTGGGGGCGTACCAGCGGTCGTAGAAGGCGCGCAGAAGCTTGGCGTCGGTCTTGTCGAAGCTGGGGCGGGTGCCCAGCGCATCGTGCTCATAGGGCGTGCCGGCGAACATGATCGCCTGCAGCTCGGACAGATAAGTGTAGATCGGGCTGGAGAGATCGCGGCTCACCTCCTGCTCGATGGCGCCCCGCTCCTTCTCCCAATCGGCCTGGTCCAGCGTCAGGCCGCGCATGCGCAGGGCTTCCACGCGCAGCGCCACGGCCAGGTTGGCGGCCGGCACGGTGTAGAAATACTGCGTCACGGTTTCGGTGGTGTCGGCATTATAGTCGCCGCCCAGCACGGCGCCGAGCTCGGAGAGCTGATCGCGGTCCAGACCCGCGGCGCCGCGGAACATCATGTGTTCCAGCGCATGCGCGGTTCCGGGGAATCCGGCCGGGGCATCGTTTGAGCCGGCAAGGTAGTTGATCTCGGTGGTCACCACCGGGGCCAGGCGGTCCGGCACAATCACCACGCGCAGGCCGTTATCGAGCGTGGCACGCAGCACGCCGGCAGGAACGCTGCCGGAAGCGCCCGCCTCATGGGCAGGCTGCGTGGGCGCCGGCTGGGGCGCGGCGGCACCCAGCATCAACGCGAGGCTGGATGCCGCGAGAATGGCGGCACATGCGGTCGGTCGGTTCACCTGGTACCCCTGTAGACTGGCGGGGCACCCTAGGCGCGGACTGGCGCCGCTGCCAAGACGAAGTGGCGCACGAGAAAGAAAGGCGTTCTTTTTTGAAAAAAAGAACCAAAAAACGCTTATCCCTTTGCGCAAGGTGCCGGGGAGGTGAGCGCCAACGGGCAAACGTTTTTTGCTTCTTTTNNTTTTTTTCAAAAAAGAAGCTCTTTCTTGCCTCGGAGTCCTCACATGCCCGATCCAACCCTCGCCCTTCTCACCACAGCCGAGTGCGGCGCGGCGGACCGGTTGGCCATCGCCGCCGGAACCTCCGGCATCACGCTGATGGAAAATGCCGGCGCCGCGGTTGCCGCCGAGATCATCCGACGCTGGCGAGTACGGTCGGCCGTGGTGCTTTGCGGCCCCGGCAATAATGGCGGCGACGGGTTCGTGGTGGCGCGCGTGCTGGCGCGGGCCGGCTGGCGGGTGCGGCTGGGCCTGCTGGGCGAACGCGACCAGTTGCGCGGCGAGGCGCGCCATCACGCCGGTTTGTGGCGCGACCAGGTGGAGCTTGTATCGCCCGCCCTGCTGGCTGGCGCGGGCGTGGTGGTGGATGCGCTGTTCGGCGCCGGGCTCTCCCGCGCTGTGGAGGGGCCCGCGGCCGAAACCCTGCGTGCAGCCGCGCAAGCGCATCTGCCGATCGTGGCCATCGACGTGCCGAGCGGGGTGCAGGGCGATACGGGTGCCGATCTGGGCGCCGTGCAGGCGGCCCTGACCGTGACGTTCTTTCGCAAGAAGCCCGGCCACCTCCTGCTGCCNNCCCCGCTTTTCTGCATCCGGCAACAAGTTCAGCCGCGGCCACGCGCTGGTGTTCGGCGGCCCGGTGATGACCGGGGCTGCCCGCATGGCCGCGCGCGCGGCGGCAAGGGCAGGCGCCGGGCTTACCACGATTGCCGCCCCCGAGCGGGCCTGGGCGGTGTATGCCGGCGCGCTGACCAGCATCATGGTGCAGCCTTTGGCCCAGCCGGCCGATCTGGCGCCGTTGCTGGCGGATACCCGCATCACCGGCATGCTGATCGGGCCCGGCGCCGGCATCACCGCGGACACCCGCGCCCATGCGCTGGCCATGCTGGGCACCGGCCGGCCCGTTGTGCTGGATGCCGATGCGATCAGTGTCTTCAAGGAGGCCCCGGACGACCTGTTCGCCGCGATCACCGGCCCCTGCGTGATGACGCCGCATGAGGGCGAATTTCGCCGGATATTCAGTGAGGCGGGCGACAAGCTAACGCGCACGCGGGCGGCGGCGTGCCTCAGCGGCGCGGTGGTTGTACTGAAAGGCAGCGATACGGTGGTGGCAGCGCCGGATGGCCGCGCGGTGATCAACACCAATGCGCCCGAGACGCTGGCCACCGCGGGATCGGGCGATGTGCTGGGCGGCATCATTCTGGGGCTGCTCACCCAGGGCATGGAGCCATTCCTGGCGGCCTCTGCCGGCGTATGGATGCATGGGGCGGCCGCTGCTGCCTTCGGCCCCGGCCTGTTGGCGGAAGACCTGCCCGACTTGCTGCCGCCTGTACTACGCGGCCTTCAGGCGCTCGTGTAGGATCGCCTGCGGCCGTGCCGACACGGCGAACCCCAAAATTGCCAGCACCGACAGGATCAGCGGCAGCGTGCCGGGCTCGGGCACAACCTCCGGATCCCAATTGGCGGCATAGAAAGTTTCATCCCCGCCGGTTCCGCCCCAGCCCACCGTGGCGGCAGCGACATCGTAGGTGCCGTAGCCGCTGAGCTGGTCGCCCACAGCCATTCCGAACACGTTGCCGCTCAGATTATCGACGATGAAAACATCGATATAGGCGCCGTTCACCGTGATCACGGGGTTCTGCGGCACGCCATAAATCAAAGCTTGCACGGAGGTGACGGCAAGCGGATCGGTGATGGCGGTGCCGTTCACGTCGAAGCTGGAGATCCCCGACACGTCGAACGTATTGGCATCGCTCTGCAGGTTCCCATCCAGAATGCCGCTGACCGTGGTACCGCTCTGGAGCGTATAGTCGAAGGCGATCGTATCGGCGCGGGCGGGCACCGAAACCGCCAGGGCGGCGACGCCAAAGGCTGCCAGCAGCCACGACCTCATCGGCATTTTGCTCTCCCACCGCGGTATCGCCGGGTGGCACACGCCGCCCGCATCTGTCTTAAAAACGGTTCCCGGTCGTTTTGTCCTGATTTCTAGATCATGTCAATCGGAATTCGAAAGGTTTTGGGTCTGTCACAAGGGTGGCGCCGGGATGCCCGCCACCGCCTCCACCTCCACCAGCATGCCGGGCACCGCCAGCGCGCTCACCTCGATCAGCGTGCTCGCGGGCCGGGTGGCGCCAAACACGCGCTGGCGGATCGGGTTGATCCGGACGCGGTCATTCACATCGGTCAGATACACCGTCACGCGCAACACGTTGGCGAAAGACCCCCCGGCCTGTTGCAGGATGCGGTCCATCTTGCCGAACACGATTTCGGCCTGCGCCACCACATCGCCGGGCGCCATCAGCTTGTTCTCGCCATCCAGCGGCGCAATGCCGGAGATGAACAGCAGATCGCCGAACCGCACCGCATCGGTATAATGGCTGATGGGGTCCCCGCTCTCGGGCAGCATGATTTCCTCGCGCACGGAACCTCCTGATCATCATAGCGGATGCTGCCGCACGGCCCTCGCCGCGCATGGTTTGTATGCAGTCTGTGCATCATACGGGCACCCTTGCGGCATGGCCAGCCCAGGGCAGAGGGCGACCCTGGTCTGCGTTTCGTATACAGAACGCAGTCCGAAGGGCGCGATCTGGCGCGCCCCTGGGCGCCCGCACGGGCAAACGCACAGCAAAGGCTCAGAAAACTGGTCCGCGCCGCGGATTGCATTGCCGGGCATTGCAGTGCCCCTGGCGATATGGGAAATGCAAACCGCGTGCTGCGCCTTGCGTGCCGGCCCATTTGGATCGACGGAGCGCCCATCATGAAACTCGCGACCATTCTGCTCGGCGGGCAATACCGGGTGGCGATCGTGGCAGAAGACCAGCCTGCCAGGCTTCTTATTGCGCGATGGCGCAGCGTGGGTGATGTGATCAGGGCCGGGGTTGCACCGCACACGTTGGAGATCGAACGCGAGATCGATGGCGTGGACCACCTGATCCTGGCCGCCCCGATCCCCCTGCCCGCACGCAACATCTTCTGCGTCGGCAAGAACTACCGCGACCATGCGCATGAATTCGCGCAATCCGGTTTCGATGCGGGCGGGGCGGCCGATGCCGTGCCCGCAGCGGCGATCATCTTCTCCAAGGTGCCGGATTGCGTGATCGCGACCGGCGAGCCGATCATGTTCGATCCCGCCATTTCCGCCAGCATCGACTATGAGGGCGAGCTTGCGGTGATCATCGGCACCGGCGGCTACCGCATATCGCGCGCGCAGGCGATGGCCCATGTCTGGGGCTACACCATCCTCAATGACGTCACGGCGCGCGACGTGCAAAGCCGCCACCAGCAATGGCTGATCGGTAAATCCTTCGACACGTTCTGCCCGATGGGCCCCTGGGCGGTCACCGCTGACGAAATCGACCTTGCCAACACCACGCTGCGCACATGGGTGAATGGCGAAAAGCGCCAGGATGCCAATACCGCCGACCTGATCTTCGATGTCCCCGCCATCATCGAGGCGCTCTCGGCGGGTATCACGCTCAAGCCAGGCGATATCATTGCCACCGGCACGCCCGCCGGCGTGGGGATCGGGTTCAAGCCGCCGCGCTATCTACAAAACGGGGATCAGGTGGCCGTGGAGATCAGCGGCATCGGGCGGCTGGAGAATGAGGTGCGGACCGTTTAGCGGGAGCACCTAAGAAAGATCTTCTTTTCTGAAGAAGGAAGCAAAAGACTTTTGACCATGCTGTCGCGGACCGCGCCGGAAGCGCACGCCATAAGGCAAAAGTTTTTTGGGTCTTTTTTTCAAAAAAGAACTCTTCCTTCCTATCAATCCGGTGCCCGAACAATCGCTTCCACCTCGATGAGGAACTCCTCCTTCACGAGCCGATCCACCACAAGCAGGGTGTTGGGCGGCAGCAGCGCTGTGGCGAACAGCGTGGGGAAAACTTCCGCCCGCAGCCGCATGAAGTTTGGAATATCCTGTGCATGCACCAGATAGGTGGTGAATTTGACGACGTCGTTATAGCTGGCGCCGAGGCCGCGCAAAACGTCGCCCAGATTGGCGAACACCTGATGGAACTGGGCCGCGAAATCGCCGCTTCCGGCCACGCTGCCATCTGCGGCGACGGAGAGCTGACCGGCGATGAAATACATCGGCCCGGGGGTGACGCGCGTGGCGTGGGAGTAGAGTCCCTGCGCCGGGCACGCTCCCTCCGGATTCAGATACTGCACCGCCGCGCCCATCACCCGCTCCATCCTGCACTCTGAATACAATACGTATCCGTGAAGTATATCAAGCAATCCATATGCCAGCAAACCAAGCAGCAAAGGTTTTTGTTTCTTTTTTTCAAAAAAGAACCGCTTTCTTTCTTATCTCAGCCGATAAAAATGGATTTGGGAATCATGGCATGGATACCCTTCACACCATCCACCACTTGCGTCACTTCGAAATCCACCGCGATACTGGCCAGCGCGTAGGCATCCTCCCGCGTCAGCCCCTGGGTTCGCACCAGAAAGCCCACGGTTTCGCGGATCGCCATGCGCATCGCCTCCTCCAGGTCCGCGTGCAGGCCGATGGCGATCCAGTGGGTTGGGGTCTCCGCACGCGGCCACGCCAATGTCTCGCCGCGAATCAGTTCGAACCGGAAGCGCCCGGTCATGGAGGTTTCGATGGCGGTGAGGTCCACTTCGCCGTCACCCTGGGCCGCGTGTCCGTCGCCCACCATGAACAGCGCGCCGGGTACATGCACGGGCAGATACAGGATGGAGCCCGCGGTCAGCTCCTTCAGATCGATATTGCCGCCATAGGGGCCTGGCGGCACGGAGGATGTGCGGCCAAGGCTGCGGGCCGGGCCGGTGGCCATGATGCCGAAGAAGGGCGCCATGGGCACTTCGATGCGGGGGGAGAATCGGGCGATATTGCGGTCGATGTCCAGCGGGATGACCAGGCTGCGGTTGAGGGTGAATTCCTCGGGCAGCCCGCCTTTGCCGGTGCGCATGGAATTGACGCCGTAGGGCACGAGGGGGCGCACATCGAGGATGTGTACGGCGAGGGTATCGCCCGGTAGGGCGCCTTCGATCCAGACGGGGCCGGAGACGATATGCGGGCCGAGGCCGCTATGCTGCACGCGGGCGTAGATCTCCACCGCCTGCCGCAGCACCGCATCCGGCGCGATGCCCGCCTGGGTGAAGAAGGCGGCGGGTTCGCCCTGGTCGGGCATCAGCCCTTCGTGGGAGACGGTGTCGATGGTGATGGTCTCGCCCGGCCGCACCACGGCCACGGGTTCGGCCGCCCCCCATAGGTAGCCCCAATGCACGGTTTCGGCGCCGGCGCTGATATGCAGGCCGCTTTCGGTGCCGCGCACCAGCCCGGCCTCCTCAGCGCGGCGCACCGCGGCAAAGCCGGGATGCGGCAGGCCCGACGAGGCGGGTTTGATGATGGGCGCCGCCCGGGCCGCGCCGAGGCGCGTGAGCCCCTCGCGGAGTGTATCGCGCATGGGCTGATCGACCAGGTTCAGCCGGAAGAGCTCGTCCACGAAATCGGCGTAGGCGCCGCGCTGGGAGCGTGGGTGGTCGTGGTCGTGGTCGGACATGCGTGTTGGGCCTCGGGCGTGGTGAAGGTCAGGAAGGCCTTCTTTTTTGAAAAAAAGAAGCAAAAAACTTTTCTGCGGCTGTCGCGGATTCGCCGGCGATGCGCGTCATAAAGGCAAAAGTTTTTTGCTTCTTTTTTTCAAAAAAGAAGGCCTTCCTTCACACCAGCGCCAGCTGCCCCACCCGCGCCCGCATCGGCTTCAGCACCAGCAACGCCAGCAGCCCCGTGGCCGCATCCATGGCAACCACCAGCGCGAAAACCGGCAGCCAGCTTCCGCTGGCATCATGGATAAGCGCGGCCACCGGCCCCGCGAGCACAGACCCTATGCCCTGGGCCATGTACAGAAAGCCGTAATTGGCGGTGGCGTGGCGGGTGCCGAACGTGTCCGTGAGCACCGAGGGGAACAGCGAAAAGATTTCACCCCACCCAAAAAACACCACGCCCGAGAGCAGAACATACAGCGCCGGAGAGGACCGCGCGGCCAGCAGGGCGAGTATGGCGGCCGCCTCGCCCAGGAAAGCGATGGCCATGGTGTTTTCACGGCCGATGCGATCGGAAATCCAGCCGAACGCCGGCCGGGTCAGGCCGTTGGTGATGCGGTCGATGGTGAGCGCCAGCGGCAGGGCGGCCAGGCCCCAGACCAGCACGTGCGAATCGATACCGAAGGACGCGCTGAAGCTGGAGAACTGCACGATCACCATCAGCCCGCCGGTCGACATCATCGTCATCATCGCGAAGAGCAGCCAGAAGAGCGGCGACTTGAGCATCTGCGCGCTGCTGGCATCCCGGCCGGTGCCGGCGATGGCGCAGGCGGGCGGGATCCACCGCGCCGGCGGCGCGCGCAGAAACGCAGCAGCGGCCAGGCCGACCGCGCCCAGGATAATGCCAAAGCTGGTCAGCGTGACGCCGAGCCCCGCGCGGCCCAACATGCCGGCGATCGGAAAGGTGGTCAGCATGGCGCCGAATCCGTAGCCGGCCGCCGCCATGCCGATGGCGAAGCCGCGCCGGTCCGGAAACCACAACGCCATCTGGCCCACGATTCCGACATACACGATGCCGGTGCCCACGCCGCAGAACACCCCATAGGTGAAGTACAGCGACCAGATGCTCCCCGCATGTGCGGCCAGCACCCAACCCAGGCCGGAGAGCGCGCAACCGGCCATCACCAGCGGGCGCGGACCAAAACGCTCGATCAGCACGCCTTGCAATGGCGAGAGCCAGGTTTGCAGCACGATGAGCACGGAGATGGTGATCTGCACCTGCGGCAGCGAGGCGCCGGTGATGCCCTGGAAGGGCTTGACGAACAAAGTCCAGATATATTGCGGGCTGGAAATCGCCATCATGGCGATGACCCCAAGGGCGAGTTGCACCCATCTGGCGGATTTTCCTGGCATCTGCATCCCTCAGGCGTGGCGGCTACGCGATGTGCGAGCAGCCTGTTTGCAAGAGGGGGTTTTGCAAACCGTGTGCCGGATGAGATGGTGGCCAGCCAGAGACAGTTCCGCCCGGCCAAATCATCAGAAAGAAAAAGAAAGCGCTTCTTTTTTTGAAAAAAAGAAGCAAAAAACGTTCGACTGTTACGTACGGGACATCCTGGCGAGAAGGTCGACTGCGGCTTGGGTGGAGAGGGAGCGGGCGTCGGCGAGGCCGAAGGGATCGTCGCCGTTCAGCAGCTTGCCATCCGGGGTGACCATCAGAACCGTGGGCGCGGCATGGACCTTGACGCCCCAATGGGCGGCGATATCGAGGTTCTTCTTGAAGCGGCCGACATCGATCATGACGATGATGAATTTGTCAGCGGTCCATTGCTTTACCTGCGGATCCTCGAGCACGCCGGCCAGCATGCGGCAATCCGGGCACCAGTTTCCGCCGAAATCCAGCAGAACCTTGCGGCCGGTCTGCCGCGCCTGTGCGAAGGCTGCCGCGACAGCCGCATGCGCGTCCGCCGTCTCGTCGTATGGGTGCGCCACGGGCGTGGCCATGCCGGGGGGCAGCACGGGGGCAGCCGCCATCAACCACACAGACGCAGCGAGAAGCATAAACCGCATAATGGAACCGTCCTTAATCTAAAGGCGCATCGCGCCGCGCAGGATAGATCACGGTCTCCCTGCCGGTCAAAATGGCGGATGCCGCCATCGGGTCCGCGTCAGCGCAGTCAAAGTTTTTTGCTTCTTTTTTTCAAAAAAGAAGGCCTTTCTTATGCTTTCTCTCGTCCCAACGCCCCCATCATCTCCCCCCACTCACGCTTCGAAAGCCCGCTCCCCGCCTGCGCCACCGCCTCGCCCGCCAGAAGCCGGCGCAGCACGGCCAGCATCTGGGCGGAGAACGTGACCGCACCCAGGCGGTAATCGGCAAACGCCGCGTATGCCGCCGGAACCCAATCCTTCACGGTATCCAGAATGGCGTCCGCGTAGACCCGTATCTCGTATTGGGCATGCGCGTCGGCGCGCAGGGCACAGAAATGGAAGAGGTTATGGAGATCGGTCTTCCAATACCATTGCGTGTAGGCGTTGAGGGTCAGGTTCATGCGGGCGAGTTCGCGGGCCAGGCCCTGGCGGGAACCGTCCACCGCGGTGCCGTCGGGCGCCTCGTTCAGCATCCAGGCGTAGTGATCGTAATTGCGGGCGGCATCGTCGCGCAGCAGGGCCAGAACATGGGCGGCCTCCTCGCCCTGCAGCGTATCGCCACGGCCCTGCCGGTTGGCCGCGGATTGGGCGGCCAGTTGCTCGGGCGCGGGGATGTAGAATTCGCGGTCCATCACGGAGTAGCGCGCGGAGTATTCGTTCACGTTGGCCATCCGGTGGCGGATCCATTGCCGGGCCACGAAGATGGGCAGCTTCACATGGAACTTGATTTCGCACATCTCGAAGGGCGTGCTGTGCCGGTGGCGCATCAGGTAGCGGATCAGGCCGGCATCCTCGGAAACGCGCCGTGTGCCGCGCCCGTAGCTGACGCGTGCGGCCTGCACGATGGCGCCATCGTCGCCCATATAGTCGATCACACGGATAAAGCCGTGATCCAGCAGGGGGATCGCGCGATAGAGGCGGTCTTCCAGCGCGGGCACGGTGGCGCGCCGCGTGGTGGCGCCGGACTGGCGCTGGGACTCGATCTCGGCCAGTTGATCGTCGGTCAGGGGCATGGGTGATGGCCTAGCGGCAGATGGGGCGCCTTGCCTAGGGGCAGTCGGCCGCCTATATCATGTGTGCCGGCTTCGGCCGACTATGGCGATAAACGGTGCGTGGAATAAGCGTTGTGGACCCGGGGGCAGTGCCCGGCGTCTCCACCAATCTGAGGCGGCCCGCCCAGGCGGGCCTTGCGGGGACGACACAGGCTCGACACGCGTGGTAAAGACCCATCTTTTGCCCGGCATGATACCGCCGTCATCGGGTCAATTCTCAAGTGCCAACGATAACTTCGAGGCGCTCGCGATCGCTGCGTAAGCAGTGACACGCGCGGTTAGGGGGGCCCCGGGCAACAGAATGCCCCCCACTTCCGCGTTGGTCCGTAAACGCGCCCTGGCGGCCGGCTGGCGCGCATTTCCTGCTCACGGCCACAAGAGGCCGCTCCGCTCCGGTGCTCGCAAATGCACGCCGCCGACTCACCAGGCCACGTTTCCGAACCAACGCGCGTTACACTCCGTGTTGGGCCGTAAACGCGCGCGTTTACACCAATCAGGCATTTGGCGCGGGAAGGGTTGCGGGGTATGAGTAGGATGGGAGGGCGAGATGGAAGACGATAGCGATTTGCAGGGTGGGGCGGGGGCACCGGAAAGCTTGCTTCCGTATGACCAATGGACGGAAGAGGCGCTGCGCGCCGTCGTGATCCGCGCGCTCAGCCATGTGGCGGCGGAAGGGCTGCCGGGGCAGCATCATTTCTACATCACCTTCCGCACCGATTTCCCCGGCGTGGTCATCCCTGCCCGACTCCTGCAGAAATACCCCGAGGAAATGACCATCGTCCTGCAACATCAGTTCGACGACCTGCACGTGGATGAGCAGGGCAAGATTTTTGGCGTGGCCCTCTCCTTCGGCGGCGTGCGGTCGCCGCTGACCGTGCCGCTGGCGGCCGTCACGGCCTTCGCCGACCCGCAGGTGCAGTACGGACTGCGCTTCCGCGTCGCGAAACCCGAAGCGCCCCCCGTGCCCGAGACCGCCAACGCCGTGGAGGAGACGCCACAGGTGGTGAGCCTGGACGCCTTCCGCCGCCGCCGCGACTGAGACGGCGCAGACGCAAAAAACTTTTATTCCTTCGCCCATGACCCGACACGCCTGCCACCCCACGCCCCCCAACGACCAAAAGTTTTTTGGTTCTTTTTTTCAAAAAAGAACATCTTCCTTCCTTTCCCCCCTGCCCTGATGCGCGCTCTCGCCCGCTTGCCCGTCGCCGGCTTGGCAGCGTTCGCGCTCTTTGCCGCGGCCGCACCGGCTTTAGCGGTGGTCCTTCTCGGCTGGCACGGCGCCTGGGATCTGATCGCGACGCCCGCCGGGAACGCTGCCGCCCGGCGCAGCCTGATGCTGGCAGCGGCAAGCACGGCCATCGCCTGGCCGATCGGAATCATGGCGGCGTTCGGGCTGTGGGGCGCCCGGCGGCGCCACCGCCGGCCGGTGCTGGCTATTGCATTGCTGCCGCTGCTTCTGCCGCCCGCCTGGAGCGCGCATGCGCTGAGCGCGGCCGCCGCCTATACGGCCGTGCCGGAAGGTTCATCCGCCGCTTTGGTGTTTGGCCAGGCTGTCCCCGGCGCCTGCCTTGTGCTGCTGGTGATGACAGGCTTCCTCAACCGGCTGGATCCGCGGATCGTTCAGGCCGCCGCCGTATGCGGCGCCTCGCCCGGCCGAATCCGGCGCCTGGTTCTGCTGCCGAACCTGGGTTTTCCCCTGGCGGCTTCCGCCGGCGCCGCCTTCGCCTTCAGCCTGGGGCAAACAGGGCTGGTTCCGCCAACGCTGGGCGGTCTGGTCAGCCTGGCGGCCGCGCGCCACGAGAACACGCTCGCCCCGGCCACGCTGATCCTGGCGGGCATGGCAGCGGCGCCGCTGGCCCTGCTGGGCCTGATCTGGCTTCTGCGGCGGCGCACCCTGCGTTCGGAATGACACGTCGCGGAGGGGGGCGCGCAAAAAAGAAAGAATGTTCTTTTTTGAAAAAAAGAACCAAAAAACTTTTACTTTCTCAGGCGAGCGCCGGGGCGAGCGCGGGTGTACCGAGGTAGCAATCGATCACGTCCTGCGCATTGCCGTCCATCTTGATCCGGCCGTGATCCATCCAGATCACGCGGGTGCACCATTGCAGCACCGCACTGGTGATATGCGATGACAGCACCAGGATATCGGCGCCCCGCACGATGCTCTCCAGCCGCGTGTGGGCCTTGGCCACGAAGCTGGCGTCGCCCGCCATGAACCACTCATCCATCAGCAGCACCTCCGGACGAATGGCGGTGGCAAGGCCAAAGCCCAGCCGCACCACCATGCCGGAACTGTAGAAACGCACGGGAAGATCGAGAAACTCGCCGAGCTCCGCGAAATCCTGCACATCCTGCTCCAGCAACCGGATCTGCTGCTTGGAATACCCGTTGTAAAGGCCGCGCAGCATGATGTTCTCGCGGCCGGTCAGATCCATGTTCATGCCGAGCTGCGGATCCAGCAGCGCGTTCAGGCCGCCTTCCACCAGCACACGGCCATGCACCGGCTCGTAAATGCCGGCGATGGTCCGTAGCAACGTGGTCTTGCCGGCGCCGTTGGTGCCGATCAGGCCAAGCCGGTCACCCGTTTGCAGATGGATCTCGATGTTGCGCAGAGCTTCCACCACCACACGCTGGCGCTGGTCCTCGCCCAGACGGCCCGAGGCCGCCGCGAGCACCGTTTTCTTCAGGCTGCGCGCGCTGCCATGATAGAGCGGGAAATCCACCGAAACGTTTTCGATACTGATGCGTGCCATGGAACATCTACATCCAATAGGCCAGGCGCGCCCGCACCCGCGCGAAAACAAACCAGGCAACGGCACAAAAAACCGCGCTGACAACCACCGACAGCGTCCACACCTCCATGGATGCCACCTCGCCGAGCATCGGCTGACGCACGATTTCCAGCAGCGAATCGAATGGATTGAGCGGCAGCCACCAGCCCTTGCTTCCCAACTGATCCGCGCGCCAAACGATCGGCGTGATATAGAATGCGATCTGCATCACGCTGCCGACAATGGGTGGAATATCCCTGAACCGGGCGCACAAGGCGCCGAGCAGAAAGCAGGCGGCGAAGGCATCCACGGTCCACACCGCAAAGCCGAACAGACTTTGCAGACACACCCAACCCGGCGAAACACCGAATATCGCGAAGGTGACGACGATCACTGGCAGGTTGTGCAGGAACGAAATGATGGTTCGCACCACCACCCGCAGCGCATGTACGAAAAACGGCATCCGCACGGAGCGGATCATGCCATCGGACTGCGTGAAAGTGGTGCAGGCTTCGGAAACAAGCCCGCCGATCACATTCCACAGCACCAGCGACAAGGCGAGGAACGGAAGATAGGATTTCAGGGCCATGTGAAAAAGCGTGCCATACACGCCGCCGATGGCGGCAACCATCACGCCGGTGGAAATCGTCAGCCAGAATGGACCAAGCACCGACCCGCGGTACTTCAGCTTGATATCGAGCCATCCCAGCGTGACACCGAGGCGCCACAGGCCAAGGCCACCGGCGATATCGCGCCAGGCCAGAGCGTGTCGTTGTGCGGGCCGAAGCGCCGATCGCACATCGAGTGTGGCGTGGGAGAGTCGCGGGAGGGTGTGTTCTGAAATCGCGTCCATGCCAGCCGGGCCGTATCCCATCTGCTCGCCGCCCGCAACGGGCTCGCGTTCAAAGCAGCGCCAACATCCCTGCCAAACCCAATAGAGCCATTACGGCGCGATTACTTCCTTGCTCATGGTACCTCAATCCGCTAAGGGGTTAGGTGCGATAGCTCATGATCGAGGTGAGCCGAGGCTCTGGAGTGCATCCCGCGCTACGCTGGGGCGCCGCATGGTATCGGCCTGCCCTTTTTGAACGGGATGGCGGATGCAGGTGGCAGGCAGGCCAAGGCTTTTTCCGGCGGATACCAGATCAACCACCACCGCGATACGGGGCGTCGCCTGCATTGCCGCCTTAAGCCTTCTCTCCGCCTGCGCCAGCCACGCGCCGGTGGTCAAGCTCACCGCCACGCAGGAGGCTGCCACCTATGTGGCGCGTGCCAAGCCGAGCTATGCGCCGCCGGGCCCGCCGGAGGACCCGTGGGGGCCTTATGTTGTGGAGGCCGCGCAGCGCTTCGATGTGCCGGATCGCTGGATACGCCAGGTGATGCGGATAGAGTCCGGCGGCTACCAGTACCGGGCCAGCGGCGTGCTGACCACGTCGCCGGTGGGGGCGATGGGCCTGATGCAGCTGATGCCGGAGACCTATGACGAGGTGCGCGCCCGCTACAATCTGGGTGACGACGCCTATGATCCGCACAACAACATCCTGGCCGGCGCCGCCTATATCCGCGAGATGTATGATGCGTTCGGCAGCCCCGGTTTTCTGGCCGCCTATAATGGCGGGCCGGCGCGGCTGCAGGATTACCTGGTGCATAACCGGCCGCTGCCGGACGAAACGCGGCGCTACGTGGCAATGATCGCGCCCAACATTCAGGGTTTCTGGCCGCAATCACGCTCGCCGGCGGAGCAATTCGCGGTCAACCAGTTACCGATTCTGATCCCGGCGGGGCCGCGCTATGCGCGCCATGTTGCCGTGGCCGCACGCGGCCGCCGGGCACATGAGCCGGCGGTCAGAGTTGCCAGCACCCGGACCCGCAATGGCGCGCATGCGGCCTCATCACCCGTGGAAGTGGCCGAAGCGCCCGAGGTGCCGCGCGGCTGGCACAGTGCTCATGCGCCCGTGGCCGGGCCGGTTCGGCTGGCATCCGCGGTGGCACCGGCGCGTCACGCCGGTCTGCATCTGATTGCGCCGGCAATGGCCAGCGAATCCGCCGGCCATGCGGTGGGCGGCAGCGCCTGGGCGATCCAGGTGGGCGCTTACGGCAGGGCTGGCCAGGCGGAGGCAGCAGCCGGTGCCGCGCGCAATGCCGCCGGGGCTGCGCATGCGGTGGTGGCGCCGATCCAATCGGGCCACGCGACGCTATATCGTGCCAGGCTATCGGGCATGACGCATGATGCCGCGATCCGCGCCTGCCAGAAGCTTGCCCACAGCTCCGGCCATTGTATCATCGTCGCCCCCGCCGCCAGCTAGGGCGTGTTGTCAATTGCGCCCTGGCGGTCATCTGGCGCGCGTTTTCTTCTCTCCG
>PKZM01000027.1 GCA_003133065.1 Acetobacteraceae bacterium | reverse complement strand
CCGAAACCCTCCCCCAAGAAAACCTCACCGGAACCCTCCCCGACGCCACCACCGCCGAGCCCGCCACCCCGAAACAAGCCCCCTTTCGCCCCATCCCACCCCACCACCAACCCCAGGCCCACCGCCTGCCCGGCGCATGGCTCCTCGCCGGCCCCCGTCCCCGGCCGCGCCTCACACCCACCACCAACCCCTGGGACGGGTAAGCCAGCGTGCCCCTCGTTGCTGACACGACCGGTTGGCCAAGCGTTTGGCCCGGCAAGCAAGAGATTGGTGAAATTTGCCATCGCACAGAGCGACGGCGGGGCGATAACGTCGCCTTATCAGGATCTTGCATTTTCTGTTGCCGTGGCATGCCTCCTGCAGCACTTGGGTGTGGCCGCTACGGGCCTGCACATCAACTCTGGGAGTTCCCCCGATGCGGTTGGCGCTGGGTATTGTTACAAATACGCCCGTGTGGGTGTTTGTGCTGTTGGGTTACCTGGTTTGGCAAGGCATCGTGTCGCTGAAGCCGCGAACAATGCCGATCTGGCGCGTGATGGTCGTGCCGGCGGTGTTCATCCTGATGGGGCTTTCCAGGATTGCCCTCACTGCCGGCGATGGGCCTGGGCCTGTGCTGGCCTGGCTTGGTGCGGCCCTGGTCTTCGCGCCGCTGGGCTTTTTCACCGGGCCGGCGCTACGGTCGATCGATCGCGCACATGGCCGCGTAACGCGCGAGGGAAGCGCCATTCCCCTGATCCGCAACGTAACCGTGTTCGTGTTGCAATATGCCGTGGCTGTGGGGGCCGCACTTCATCCCGACAGCCATACCACCATGGCATTGATCGGCCGCGCGGTGTCAGGTGCAACGGCGGGGTATTTTGTCGGCTGGGCGCTCGCCTTCCTGCGACGCACCGCTCCGGTGGAAGAGTCAGCTCTTCTTTCTTGAAAGAAAGAAGCAAAGAACTTTTATTCGCTGGCGTATCGGGTTGCGGGAGAGGCGGGTGATGTGGCGTGCGGTGGTCATGCTGTGCCTGGTGGTGGGTGCCGCGCGGGCGCAGGGGTTTACGGGCGGGGGCGTGACCGGCGCCTATTTTGCCAATCCCACGCTCTCGGGCACGCCCGCGTTCACCCGCCGGGATGTGCGGGTGCGGTTCGCCTGGAACGGGGCGGCGCCGGGGGGATCCACCTCGCCGGGGTTCAGCACCGTGCCGGCTTCGGGGTTCTCGGCGCGCTGGACAGGCACGCTGATCGCCCCGGCCAACGGCAGCTTTACCTTCAGCATAACCACCAGCGGACCCGGCCGGCTGTGGGTGACGCAATCGGGCAACACCACCCCCGCGCCGGTGATCGATTACGAAGGCACAACACTGTCCACCAGCACCGGCACGCTGACGCTCACGCAAGGCGCGCGCTACGCGCTGACCTTCGAGTTCCAGGATACGGCACAGCCGGCCGTTTCGATCCTGAACTGGTCCGGCCCCTCGGTGTCCTTCGGGGCCATCGGCCCGGCGGTGATGCTGGGCGTCAATACCACCAGCAATGCGGATTGGGACGGATCGCGCATGTTCGCCGATGCCATAAAGCAGTGCCGCGGCTGGGCCAACTATAACAATTTCAGCCAACCCATCGCCGCGGATGCGCAAGGCTGGCCCACACAGGATTTTCTGGTGATCCCCGTGGCCGGACCGCCGCAACTGAACGGCACCTACCGCCTGCGCTTCAAGGGCCTCGCTCAGGTTGTCCTGAATTTCGGATATGGACGGTTCGCTGTCGGCGGCAAGGATTACGGCGCGGTGCTGCCCTCCGGCGTCGGCTATAACAAGGCAGCCAACGAAACGAGCGCGACCATGCGGTTGACGCCAAAGACCGGCATCAACGTGTTCATGCAGTTCGGCAATACCCAGCGCAATCCCGCTGCCGCCACCAACACTGGCCTGACGGATATAGAACTGCTGCGCCCAACCGCGCCCGGATCGGCCACACCCACCGCGCCCGGCACGCTGTTCAACGCGGCGCTGGAAGCCGATTTCGCGCCGTTCACCACCGTGCGCTACATGACCTATCTGAACGCCAACGGCAACACCATTCAAAACTGGAGCGACCGCGTGCTGCCCGGCAATCCCATCCAGGCGCAGCCCAATGGCGGCGCGCTGGAATATATGGTGATGCTGGCGAACGAAACCGGCAAGGATCTGTGGATCAATGTGCCGGTTTCAGCCACTGCGGACTACATCACGAAACTTGCCCAGCTTCTGCGCTACGGCAGCGATGGGGTGAACCCCTATACCACCGCGCAGGCGCATCCGCGCTATCCGCCGGCGCAGCCCAACCTGAACATCTATATCGAGTATTCCAACGAGGTGTGGAACTTCGAATTTTCCCAGGCCGGCACCAACTACAACCTGGCGGTGGCGGAGGTGAATGCGGGCGGTTCGCCGCTGAATTATGATGGATCCACCAACACCTATTACTGGGGCTGGCGCCGCGTGGCGGAACAGGCGGTAGCCATTTCCAACATCTTTCGCGGCGTGTGGGGCGATGCGGCGATGGGCACGCAAATCCGGCCGGTGCTGATGTGGCAGGGCGATGACGGGCAAGCCACCGCACAGCAGCAACTGGATTTCCTCGCCGATTATTACGGCAACGCGGATGGCATCGCGCACGTGGCCACGCCGCATCCGCCCGGTTATTTCCTCTCGGCCGGCGGCGGCGCCTGGTATCATTCGGTGAACAACCCGGCGGCGACAAGCATCAGCGCACTCTATGCCTCCGGTTTGGCGCTGCCGACAGGCGTGCCGGTGGATGCTGAATTTTCCCATAGTTTCGGCCTGACGGAAGCCGGATACGAAGGCGGTTTCGAGATTGGCGACGATGGACCGACACAGATGCAGCTCGCGGCCAATGTGAATGCGCGCGCCCAGGCGTTCGAGGCGGATGGGCTGAACTATTATTTCGCGAAAGGCGGTGGGCTGGGGATGATCTTCCTGGTGGCCGGGGCGTATTCCTACGGCTTGGCCTATCCCACGGTGTACAACGCAGCCACCCCGAAAAATGCCGCGGTGAACGCACTCATGGCCGGGCCACCGCCGGCGGTCACGCTCGGGCATGTCGTGGCCGGCACCACGTCACTCTCCACACGTCTCTCCGACGTGGCGAGCGGTTTGTATTATTCCAAGCCCGGAGACGTGATTTACGTGAGCCCGCGCAGTTGGGCCAACTGGACGGTGAACGTGACCACGCCGGGAGAATACACGGTCACGACCAATCTGGGCGCGGTGCCGGGCGAGACGATTTCGGTGGATGGGGTGGTAGTAGGTAATTCCGGTGCGGTGGTCACGCTGGGCGCCGGGCTGCATGGTATTCATGTGCGCAATCTGGCGAGCAGTGGGTCGCTGGAGTTGAAGAGGCTGATTTTGACGTTGAAGTAAGGATGTTCTTTTTTGAAAAAAAAGAACCAAAAAACTTTTACGACTTGGCGCGCGCCTCGCCGGCANNAGCGCGCGCAAAGGGACAAAAGTTTTTTGCTTCTTTTTTTCAAAAAAGAAGGCCTTACTTTCTTACCTCCTGCCGCAGCATGAACTTCTGCACCTTCCCCGTCCCCGTCTTCGGGATCGGCCCAAACACCACACGCTTGGGCACCTTATACGCGGCCATCCGCGCGCGGCAAAACGCGCGAATCCCGGCTTCGTCCGCCTCGGCATCCGCCTTCAGTTCGATGAACGCGCACGGCACCTCGCCCCATTTTTCGTCCGGGCACGCCACCACGGCGGCGAGAGACACGGCGGGATGGCGGTGCAGCACATCCTCCACCTCGATAGAGGAGATGTTTTCGCCGCCGGAGATGATCACATCCTTCGAACGGTCCTTGATTCGCACGTAGCCGTCCGGTTCGACCACCGCGAGGTCGCCGGTGTGGAACCAGCCGCCGGCGAAAGCGGCTTGCGTGGCATCAGGGTTTTTCAAATACCCGTTCATGGTGATGTTGCCACGGAACATCACCTCGCCGATGGTCTGCCCGTCGGCCGGCACGGCAAGCATGGTGGCGGGGTCCAGCACCTCCATTGCCTCCTGCAACGGCCCGGCCACGCCCTGGCGGGCGTTGAGCCGTGCACGCTCTTCCAGCTGAAGGGTTTGCCACTCCGGCTGGCGGGGGCAGAAGGCGGCGGGGCCGTAGGTTTCCGTCAGGCCATAAACATGGGTGATCTGAAAACCGAGACGCTCCACGCCCTCGATCGTGGCGGCGGGCGGTGCCGCGCCGGCAACAAAGCAGTTCACGCGGGCGTTAAGGCCTTCACGCAATGCCGGCGGGGCGTTGATCATCATGTTATACACGATCGGCGCACCGCACATATGCGAAACGCCATGGGTGCGGATGGCCGCGAAAATGGCCGCAGGTTCCACCCGGCGCAGGCAGATATTGGTGCCGGCGTTCGCGGCCATGGACCACGGAAAACACCAGCCATTGCAATGGAACATCGGCAGTGTCCATAAATACACCGAATGTGCCGGCATGGAGCAGGACAGGATTTCCGAAAGCGCATTGAGAAAAGCGCCACGATGATGCGTCACCACGCCTTTCGGGTTGCCGGTGGTGCCGGAGGTGTAGTTCAGCGCGATCGGATCGAATTCATCCGCGGGCAGGGACCACGCGAAATCCGGATCGCCCTCTTCCAGGAATTCCTCGTAGGTGAGTGCGCCGATGCGCGCGCCGGCGGGAAAGAGGGGATCGTCGATATCGATCACCAGCGGCTTGTGCTCCAGCAGAGCCAGGGCGCGGGCGATCACGGGGGCGAACTCGCCATCGGTGAACAGAACGCGGGCCTCGCCATGGGCAAGCTGGAAGGCGATCGCCTCTGCATCCAGGCGGATGTTCAGCGTGTTCAGCACCGCGCCGATCATCGGCACGCCGAAATGCGCTTCGTAGACGGCGGGCACGTTGGGCGCCATGACGGCCACTGTCTGCCTGGCGCCGATGCCGCGGCGGTGCAGGGCGGAGGCGAGGCGCCGGCAGCGCACGTAGGTCTGCGCCCATGTGCTGGCATGCTCGCCGTGGATCAGGGCGATGCGATGCGGGTAGATCGCGGCGGTTTTAGGAAGGAAGCTGAGGGGGGAGAGGGCGGTAAAATTGGCCTCGGTGCGGCTTAGGCCGGTGTCGTAGGGGCCGGGCATGGGATCCTCGAGGTTTTTTGTTGTTTAAGAAAGGTCTTCTTTTTTGAAAAAAAACAGCAAAAAACTTTTGGTGCGCTGTCGCGGACTCTCCGGCAGCGTACGCCATAGGCAAAAGTTTTTTGGTTCTTTTTTTCAAAAAAGAACTACTTCCTGTCTTCGCACGATTGATCAAACCTCACCCTCACCTCCTCCACCCACGATGTCGTCGCCGCCAGGAACGGATCGGCCAGCGTGTAGCGGATGGTGCTCCCCTCGGTGCCCAGGCTGCCTTTGATCACCACCTGCCAGTCGCAATTGGCCAGGTGGCCGCCGGCCCAGTCGGCCAGGCCTGGCGTTTGCCCGGCGGGGCCCATGATATCGAAGGGGGCGCCGTTCAGCCGGGCCAGCGCCTGCACGCCCATGCCGGGGCGGATGCCGTTTTCCAGGTGCCAGGCGCTCAGCGGCGGCGGGCGCGCGGGGGAAAGGTCGCCCGATTGCAGTTCGGCCAGATCGGGCCTCCACGCGGCGCCGAGCAGTTGTTCGTCTCGCGCGCTGATGGGCTGCACGTCGCCCGGCAACTGGTCCTTCAGCCAGGGATCGGGAGATGTGCGGCCGCATACGCCCATGAAGGCGTTGGTGAAGCGGCCGATATCGATCCAGGCCACGCGGCGGCCATGGGCGGCGTCAGTATAATACAGGTCGGCCGCGCGGGCGAGGTCGCACGGGAACAGCGCGGTACCGCGGGAAAGGCCGGCGCCGGCGGGCAGGTCGATCTCTTCGGGTTCGGCCTGGCCGGGGAAGGCGCGCATCACCTCGGCTTCGGTGGCGGGCAGGTGCAGCGGGCCCAACTGGCCGGGCGGCGCGATCAGCAGCTCCCCCGGTGCCGCGGCGGCGGCACTGCTCGGGTGCGCCAGCGCGGACGCCAGCAGGGCGGCGGCTAGTCGTTCGGTCCACGGCATCGGGCAAACCTTGTGCGAGGGCAAACACGGGGCAGGATGTGCTTAACAGACGGGGGATGCGGATGTGCAAGCTTGCCGCGGGGGCGACCGCCAACATAATTTGGGGGGTGGGCGAGTACGGGGAAGCGTTTTATGGGTGAGCACGCCGAGAGTCTGCCGCTACTGACGGCCGAGGCGGTGGCTGCGCAGGAGCAGGGCGACTGGGCGACGGCGCTGGCCTGGTGGGAGCAGATTGCCGCCAGCTTCCCCGATGATCCCGCCGGCAGCGTGGGGGCGGCCGAGTGCCTGGCGCGGCTGGACCGGCTGGACGAGGCGGACGCGGCCCTCGCCTTGGCCAGCGCCCGGTTTCCGCGCGAGAGGGACATTCTGCTCGCCCATGCCCGGCTGGCCCAGCAGCGCAAGCTTTGGGCGGAGGCGCTGACGCGCTGGCAGACCGCTTTGCGGCATGCGCCCGCCAACCCGGAGGCAATGGCGGGCGTGGCCGAGGCGCTGCATGGGCTGGGCCGTGGCGAGGAGGCGGCGCAGTTTCTCGCCCAGCTCGCCACGCGGCCATCGGCCGATCTGGCGCCGCGCATCGAGCAGGCGCAGGCGTGTGAAGCGCGGGGCGACACGCGCGGCGCCTATGACCATTGGCTGGCGGTGATCGAGGCCTTTCCCGGCAGCGCGGAAGGGCTGGCCGGGGCGGGCACGGCGGCCATCCGGCTGGGCCGCCTGCATGAGGCGGATGGTTTGCTGGCGCGCGGCCTGACCATGCATCCCGCGCACGCGACCCTGGCGGTGGAGCATGCGCGTGTGGCGCAGTTCCGCGCCGACTGGCCGGAGGCGTTGCGCCGCTATCACCATGTGCTGGCGCGCTTCCCCGGCCGGGCGGAGGGGTTTGCCGGCGGCGGCCTGGCGCTGAGCATGCTGGGGCGGGGCGGCGAGGCCGATGAGCTGCTGCGGCGTGGCATGGAGCTGTTTCCGCTCAGCGCGCCGGTGGCCGTGGAATACGCCCGTGTGGCGCAGGCGCAAACCAACTGGCCGGAGGCGCTTCGCCGCTGGGAACAGGTGATGGCCAGCTTCCGTGAGGAGCCGGAAGGCCCCGCCGGGGCGGCCACTGCCCTGCGCCACCTGAAACGTTTTGCGATGCTGGAGCAGTTGCTCGGCGCGGCGGTGGCGCGGTTTCCCGCCCATGCGGGGCTGGCGGCGGAGCATGCGCGGGCGGCGCAGGCGCGGCAGGATTGGGTGGAAGCGCGGCAGCGCTGGCAGGCTGCGCAGGCGCGTTTCCCCGATGATCCGGCGATCCGCGATGGGCTGCGCGCGATGGCCACGGCCGAGTTCAATGCGCGGCTGACCTCGGTGGATGAGGGGGTGGCGGCGGTGCAAGCCGCCCCGGAACAGGCGCCGGCGGCGCCCATTCCGGCGCCGGAGGTCACGTCGAATGTGTCCGGCAGCGGCGTGGCGGAGCTGATGATGCGGTTTGAGAGCCTTGGCTCCGGCTGCGAATTCGGGGTGGTGCAGCGGCATTTCGGCGCGGAGCCGATTTCGCTGCTGCGCTGGTCCGGCATTGCGGTGGGCGGCCTGGTGGCGGGGCTGGAGGCGCGTTTCGCCGGCGTGGGCGAGCCGGACCGTGTGCAGGTGATCCAGCCGGACCATGCGGACGAATATTTTTTCCGTGACGACGTCTACGGTATTTACATGCACACCTTCGTGCCGGTTGCGGGCACCGATTATGCGAGGCTGCATGCGCAGCAATGCCGGCGGGTGAAATACCTGGCGCAGAAACTGATCGAGGCGCTGGAGACGCCGCCGGCCGAGTATGGCAAGATTTTTGTCTATAAGCAGCATGCCGGCGATCTATCGGAGGCGGAGATCGCAGCTCTGCATGGCGCCATCGGCAAGTTTGGCGAGCACCCGCTATTGTGCGTGCGGCCGCCGGATGCGGCGCACCCGGATGGCACGGTGGAGATGCGCGCCGGCGGGCTGATGATCGGCCGCATCGATGGGCTGAGCGATACGAGCAACGAGAACTTCATCAAATACGACACATGGTTGAAGGTGTGCCGTGCGGCCGATCTGTTGTGGCGGGATCGGCGGTCGGCGACGGTTTCCATGGCCGGATTTGCGGTTCTGGGCCATGCGCAGTCAGCCATGCTGGATGTGCCGGCGCTCGATAGCCTGGATATTTCGGGGGTGGCGATGGCGGAGACATTGGCCCTGGCGGCGGGCCAGACTGATGCGGTGGCGGGTGCGGAAGCGGCGCCCGTCGGCCCTGCCCGGCGTGGCTTTTTCAGTCGTTTGTTCGGCGGCAAGCGGGTGGAGGTGGTGGCTGCCCCAGCGCCCAAGCCGCCCGTTGTGCAGCCCGCGCAAGCGGCACCACCGCCGGCCGTGGCGCCGGCTGCCCTGCCGAGTGATGCGGCCAAACCCCTGGTGACGGCGCGGCCGACGATGGAGGATTTACAGCGCGGTCGTGTGCAGGAAGCGCGCAGGCTGCACGGCGAGAAGCGCTATGCGGAGGCTGAACTGGTGGTGGCCGAGGTGTTGGCCGCTTTGCCGGCCGACCCGGACATGTTGCGCCTGTATGCCGACCTTGCCGAGCTGCGTGCCGCGCCGGCCGAGGCCGCGCCGCGGTGGGAGGCTGTGGCGGTACTCGATCTTAATGATGTGGGTTATACGCGCGCGGATTGCTACCGCCGCGCCATCGTGGCCTATGGCAAGGCGGGCCAGCACGATCGCGCGGAGGCGGTGGCCTCGGTGGCACAGGACCGATTTTACGATAATCCCTTCATTGCCGTGGTATGCGCTTATGCGGCGCAGGATGCCGGCAACTGGCGGCTTGCCCAGAAGCGGTGGGAGCGCGCTCGTGACATGGCGCCAGACATACCGGATGGATGGGTGCACGGCTCGCGTGCCTGTTCCCAGCTCGGCCTTCATGACGAGGCTAAGGAGATATTGGCCGAGGCGGAATGGAAGTTTCCGGAACACCAGGTGGGCGTGCAGAAGTTCATCGCCTACGCGGCCGAGGCACGGCAGGACTGGAAGGACGCGGTTCGGGTTTGGCGGCGTGTTGAGAGCCTGGCGCCAGGGGATGGCGAGGCGACTGGTGGGTTAGCCCGCTGTCAGTATCAGGTGCGTTTGTCGGAGATCGATGAGGCTGCGGCGGGGTAGTAAGACTGTTCTTTTTTGAAAAAAAGAACCAAAAAACTTTTCATACTTGGCGTGCGCTGCCGGCAAAGTCGGGTACAAACAGTCAAAAGTTTTTTGCTTCTTTTTTTCAAAAAAGAAGACCTTCCTTTATGAGAACTCTTTCATCCTATTTATGAGAGAATCGATATCCACCGCCCATCGCTTATGCGCGGCCCGTTCATCTGTGGGATCGACCTGGCCGACGAAGATGCCGTAGGGCAAATCGCATGACGCGAACAGCCCGGCGTGCGCGTAAATCCAATGCGGCTCGCTTTCGATATCGATGACCTTTGTGCCCGGGTGGCAAAACACGGTGTTGAACATGCCGGCGCCGGATGGGCCGATGACCATGTCGGCGGAGGAGAAGGCCTTGATCTGCGCTTGGGCGGATTTACCCAGCGGTTCAAATATCTGCACGCCGTCCGCCCGCAAGCGGTCGATAAGGGCTACTTCATTCAGCATTTGCCGATGGGACGAGACGGAATTCCCGTTGAGCAAGCGAGAGACGTATAGGCGGCGTCCGGGTTGGCGGGGTTCACCAAAGCGATCCACCATGTGCCGGAATAGCGCGCGTGTCTCGGGATCGAGATACGCTGAGGGATTTCGCATGGAGGGAACAATGAGCCGATCCGCGTGCAGGCGGCCGCGCGTGTCGTGGTGGATGATCGCGCTTGCATCGGCACCCGCGAGCGTCAGAAGTTCCGTGTAGGAAGAGGTTCCATTCCACACGATGATAGGCAAGTTCAGGAGCCCCGCCTGCCGGAGGATGTGCATTTTTGGCAGAATGCGGAATAAGAACGAGCCGTAGTTAGACGGTTCGTTGGATGTAATCGCCACGGCCGAGCCTGCGATGCTGCGGGTGGCCCGTGACGCCTCTTTTAGCATAAAAATATCGGAACGGGCGGCGCGTTTGAGGCCCGTTTCCTCGTTGTAGAAAGGCTCGGGACGCGCAAGCGTATCCAGGTAAGTAGCCAGTCGATGCTTCTGGCTCTCGTCGCAGAAGAAATGGCCCTGCGACAGGATCGTCCGGTTGCCGATCAGGGTAGCGTCGGCAGCGGTGACGACAAAGTTGGGTGGATATGCGTATATCTCGGCGGGCATCGTATCGAAGATGCCGGTTGATGCCGGGTCATCGATGAACATCGGCGGATAGCGCAGAAAGCGGCGTTCATTGCCGGGCGGTTCAATATACGCCCCGAGCGGGGGCGGTACATCATCGAGGCCGGTGGGCGGCATGTCGCGTGGATCACAGTAGGAAAAAATCTTCTCGCCGTCAGCTTCAGGCGCCGCTGCATGATCTTGACCCGGAAGAGCTTGCAAGATGACCGCCGCGGCATTGGGGTCCTTGGCGGCGGTGCTCGACTCGGCGGCGTGACGCTGAACCTGCTTGAGGGCGGCGTCCCATATCTGGAGAACCTTGGAGCGGCCTGCGTCGTCGTAGACTTTGACGGTAAGATCGCCGTTCAGTATGTCATGCGCGCGAAACGATTTTGTACAGGTCAGGGAAAATGTCACCGGCACTGCGGGGTCGCGGGTGATGTCGCGGCGGGGCAGCAGGGGAAGGCCGCTGGCAATAACGATGCCGCGCAATTCGGCATCGATCCGTGCGACCGGTTGCACCGTGTATTGGTCATCGAGAAATGCCCAGCCGCTGATGCGGTCGGGAAAGTCGAATCTCTCGATGGCACCTCTGGCCGGTAGGCGGAGCTTAGATTCCAAGACTGTTGCCTAACCTCCTTCAGGTTGCGCACTGACGACGCGCATCGGACGCAGCAAACGTAGGATGAGCTTCAGCCCACCATGCTCTTCCGCCGCTGGCATGGTGGGCTGAAGCCCACCCTACGAAGTTGGCAGCACGAATGGCCAAAGAGGTGTTCTGTAAGATGGTTCGTGTCATCCGCGCGCTCCGTGCAGCTTGGTTGACCTATGTGTATCCGGGCCGGGCCAACATACTGGCGGCCCTTCATGCCAGGGTATAAATTGTCGCCATTGAGATGAAGGGGTTGGTGTCTTTCGTCGGATAGGTTCGGCACCCGCCTGCCCCAAGGCGGGCCACCGCTCGCGTATACCATGTTTGGATATTCATCGATGCCAGGCATTTTTCGCCGACTCGCACGCGGCAAGGCTTTGGCGCGGACGGAACTTCCCGCCGCCCCCGTGAAGCTGTTTGCCCATGACAGCCTCTTTGGCGTCGACCGCCCGACAAGCCCCGCGCCGGCGCCACCGGCGCCGGACGAGGCTCCGCAGGCCAGTGATGCGTTGACCCAAGGGTTGCAGGCCGCACAGGCGATGCTGAACGCCGGGCGTATTGATGAGGCAGAGGCGGGCGTGGCAGACGTGCTGGCCAAGCATGGTGAAGATCATGCGGCGCTGTGGCTGCATGCCGAAATTGCCGCTTCACGGCAGGACCATGCGGCGGCGGCCGTGCGATGGAACCGGCTGCGCCTGCTGCACGAGCGGGAGCCGGATGCGGCCACCGGAGAGGCGCATCGCCGCGCGATATTGGCCTTCAGCCAGGCCGGTCAGCATGACGAGGCGCGGGCCTGCGCGCAGGCCGCGCTGGCGCTGTTTCCCGGCAATGCGCACATGGTGCTCACATGCGGCTACGCGGCGCAATTCGCGGGCGATTGGGAAACGGCATCTCTGCGATGGGAGCAGGCGCGCGGCCTGGCGCCTGACCTGCTGGATGGTTATGTGCACGGCGCCAAGGCGTATTCCGAACGCGGCCGGCATGATGAGGCGCTGGCCCTGCTGGCGGCGGCGGAAACGGCCTTCCCGGAGCACCGGATCGGGCTGCTGAAATGCCAGGCCTACGCGGCGGAAGCGCGGCAGGATTGGGTGGCGGCGGTGCGGCACTGGCGGCTGGCGCAGGCCATGATGCCGGGGGATGGGGAAATTCTGTTCGCGCTGGATCGCGCCCTGGCGCAGGTGGACGAGGATGTGCGCAACGCCGATCTGGTGGTGCAACTGGTGCCCACGCCCCCCCGGCTGCCGCCGGCGGCACCAGCGCAAGGCGATGACGCAGCCCTGATGGCCATGTTCGAAAGCCTCGGCGAGAACTGCGAATTCGGCGGCGTGCAGCGGCATTACGGCGCCGAAAAGCTGGGGCTGTTCCGCTGGGCGGGGATCAATGTGCAGCGGATGATCGAGGGGCTGGAGACAGGCTTCCCCCATATCGGCGATCCGGAGGCGACGGTGTTCGAAGCCTCACCCGAGCAATGCTACAATATCCGCGATGAGAAAACCGGCTTCATCGCGCATACCTACGTGCCGGTGTCATCCATCGATGAAGCGCGGTTCCGCGTGCAGCACTGCGCCCGGCTGAAATTTCTGCGCGACAAGTTTCTGGAGGATCTGCGCGCGGCGGAGAAGATTTTCGTCTTCAAGCCGGAGAACGGGCGCGTCTGCGATGAGGTGATCGGCGCGCTGCATGGCGCGCTGCGCCGGTATGGCAAGGTAAGGCTGCTCTGCCTGCGCTTGCAGGATGGCGGGCATCCGGCGGGATCGGTGCACACGCTGGGCGAAGATGTAGCCGTGGGGTATCTCGGGTCGGTATGGGATAATGTCGTGCCGATCGAGTATGATGTTTGGTTGAGGATTTGCAGGAAGGTGAAGGAAGATGTTCTTTTTTGAAAAAAAGAACCAAAAAACTTTTATCCCTTTGCGTACGCTGCCGGCGAGGCGCGCGCCAAGTGTCAAAAGTTCTTTGCTTCTTTCTTTCAAGAAAGAAGACTCTTTCTTCCTCCTTACGCATTCAACCTGAACAACAAGCAACTCCGCGCCGTCACATCATACACATCCGCGATGTTGAAGTGCTCCTCCCGCGTCTCGTCCGGCGAGTTCGTGTCGAACAGCAGCTTCCAGTGCTTGCCTTCCGCGCAATCGGGCAGGCTGAACTGCACCACGTCGTGGTAGGCGTTGAACACCCACAGCATGGTGGCGGCACTGCCGCGCCGGCGGATGCCGGTGGCCTGGGCGCGGCCGTCCATCAGCATGCCGAAACAGCGCATGTTGCCGTCGTCCCAGTCCTGGGCGCTCATCTGCTGGCCTGAGGCGTTGATCCAGGTCACGTCACGGACGCCAAGCTCCTCGTTGTAATCGCCGGTCATGAAACGGCCGCGGCGCAGGATGGGGTAATCGTGGCGAAGGCCGGTGAGCTTGCGCACGAAATCGATCATGGACTTGCCCTTGTCCTTGATCTGCCAATCCACCCAGGAAACCTCGTTATCCTGGCAGTAGGCGTTGTTGTTGCCGCTCTGGGTGCGGGCGAATTCGTCGCCGGCGAGGATCATCGGCGTGCCCTGGCTGAGCAGCAGGGTGGCCATCATGTTGCGCATCTGGCGGTTGCGAAGCTCGCAGATCTCAACATCATCCGTCACGCCTTCGGCGCCGTGGTTCCAGCTTCGGTTGCTGCTGGAACCGTCCTTGTTGTCCTCGCCATTGGCGTCGTTGTGCTTGTCGTTGTAGCTGACAACATCGTTCAGCGTGAAACCGTCATGCGCGGTGATGAAATTCACGCTCGCCCAGGGCTTGCGGCCGCGGCGGTTGAAGGCGTCGGCCGAAGCGCAAAGGCGCGGGGCCAGGCCGTTGGCCGGCACGTCGCCCTTCCAGAAATCGCGCACGGTATCACGGAACTTGTCGTTCCATTCGGCCCAGCCGGGGGGGAAGCCGCCCACCTGGTAGCCGCCGGGGCCGCAATCCCAGGGCTCGGTGATCAGCTTCACGCCGCTGAGCACGGGATCCTGGCTGCAGGCCTTGAGAAACCCGCTTTGTTCATCGAACCCGTGCGGCTCGCGCGCCAGAATGGTGCCCAGATCGAAGCGGAACCCATCCACCTGCATTTCCTGCGCCCAGTAGCGCAGGCTGTCCGTGACCATCTGGATCACGCGCGGGTGGCTGAGATTCACCGTGTTGCCGGTGCCGGTGTCGTTGATGTAGTAGCGCGGCTTGTCCGGCATCAGGCGGTAGTACGATGCGTTGTCGATGCCTTTGAAACTCAGCGTGGGGCCACGTTCGTTGCCTTCGGACGTGTGGTTGTAGACAACGTCCAGGATCACCTCCAGCCCGGCATCGTGCAGGCGGGCGACCATTTCCTTGAACTCGGCGAAGGCGAAAGCGGGGTCGCGCGCATAGCGCGGATCGGGCGCGAAGAAGCCGATCGTGTTGTAGCCCCAGAAATTGGTCAGGCCCTTGTTCAGCAAATAATCGTCGTTAATAAAAGTGTGGATCGGCAGCAGCTCGACGGAGGTGACGCCGAGGGAGCGGACGTAGTCCACCACCTCCTTCACCGCGAGGCCGGCGAACGTGCCGCGCTTGGCCTGAGGCACCAGCGGATGCAACTTGGTGAAGCCACGCACATGGGTTTCGTAAATAATGGTGCGTTCCCACGGCACGCTGGGCTTCTTGGCGCGGCCCCAGGTGAAGGCGGGGTCGACCACGCGGCATTTCGGCATGTAGGGCGCTGAATCGCGCTCATCGAAGCTGAGATCGTCGCCCTCCGCACCGATCGTGTAGCCGAATACTTCCGGGTGCCAGGACAGCTCGCCCACATGGGCGCGGGCGTAGGGGTCCAGCAGCAGCTTGTTGGCGTTGAAACGATGCCCTTCATCCGGCGCGTAGGGGCCGTGCACGCGGTAGGCGTAGCTGGTGCCGGGGCGGGCATCGTGAACGTAGCCGTGCCAGACTTCATCGGTGAATTCCGGCAGCTCGATCCGCTCCAGCTCGGTCTGGCCGTCATCATCGAACAGGCACAGCTCCACCTTGGTGGCGTTGGCGGAGAACAGCGCGAAATTCACCCCCAGCCCATCCCAGGTGGCCCCCAGCGGATAGGGAAGGCCCTCGGAGAGTCGCGATTTCTGGGTGGGCATCGGTGGGGCTCCGCGGCGGTGGGGGGATAACAGCTTGCAGCCCTTTCGGTTGCAGGATGGAAAACGGACAGACATACCAGGAAAGAAGAAAGGCCTTCTTTTTTGAAAAAAAGAAGCAAAAAACTTTTATCCGATTCGCTCGGGGGGGCGCAGGAGGTCGCAGGTTTTGGCCGCGACGCCCGCGAAGAGGATCAGGGCGGCCATGGGGACGGCGGTGCCGTCGGTGAGCCAGCCGACGATGAAGCCGGCGGTGGACCCGATGCCGAACTGCATCGTTCCCAGCACGGCGGAGGCACTGCCGGCATGGGAAGCGTGGTGGCGCAGCGCGCCCACGGTGGCGGTGGGCGCCAATATGCCGTTGAAGCAATGGGTGGCGGCCAGAACCAGGCCGAACGCGGCAACCGGCACATCCATCACCGCCAGCGCCAGCAACAGCGCCGCGCCGCACAGATACAGCGTGCTGGTCAGCCGCAGCGTGTCATCCAGCCCCAAACGCCGCACCACCTGCATGTTGAGCTGCGAGGCCAGGATGTAACCTGCGGCAATGCCGCCGAATACCAGCGCGAACTGCGACGGCGAAAAACGATAATGGTCGATGAAGATGGTGGGCGCGCCGCCAAGATAGGCGAACACGCCGAACGCATAGAACGCGATCATCAGCCCATGCGTGGCAAAACTGCGCTCCGTGAGCACATGGGCATAACGCCGCAGCATGCTGACCGGGTGGAAGGGCACATGATCGGCAAGCGCCAGCGTATCGGGCAGCTTGATGAAGGCGGCCAGCAAGGCGATCACGCCATAGGCGGCATTGATCCAGAAAATGTCGCGCCAATTGGCCCAGCGCAGCACCAGGCCGCCCAGAGAGGGGGCGAGGATGGGCGCCGCCCCCAGCACCAGGATGAGCTGGGACATCAGGCGCGCGGAGGCGTGGCCGTGGGTGATGTCGCGCACGATGGCGCGCGGGATCACCATGCTGGCCGAGGCGCCCAGCGCCGTGAGCACCCGCCACGCCGCCATCTGCGGAATGCTGCCGCATGTGGCACAGCCGATGGTGCCGGCGATGTAGATCACCGTGCCGATCAGCAGCGGCCCGCGCCGGCCGAAACGGTCCGATAGCGCGCCCTGCACCAGTTGCCCCAGCGCGAGGCCCACGAGCCAGACGGCGAGCGTGATCTGCGCGCTGCCGGGCGGGGTGTGGAAACTCGCCTCGATGGCCGGAAAGGCCGGCAGATACATGTCGGTGGAAATCGGCCCGACCGCCTGCAGGAAGCCGAGAAGGATGGGGAGAAACGGGGGGATGCCGAAGATGTCGACCGGCCTGGCAGCCGCCGCGCCGCGCAGCCTCAGCTCAGACACGCCGGGCGATCGGCGGCACGAAGAGGGGGGCGGTGTCCCACGGGAAGAGTATCCAGGTATCCTGCGGCACTTCGGCGACAAAACTGTCGGCAACCGGCCGGCCGGCCGGCTTGGCGTAGAGGACGGCGAAATAGGCTTTCGGCAGAAGCTCGCGCACCAGCCGGGCGGTGACACCCGTATCGACCAGATCATCGACGATGAGAAAACCCTCGCCATCGCCGGCGGCGGAAGGCGGTTTCACGACGGTGGCTTTGCCCTGGGTGCCGGCATCGGCCGTGTAGGTGACCACCGAGATCGTTTCGATCAGCCGGCATTCCAGCTCCCGCGCCACGATGGCCGCGGGGATCAGGCCGCCGCGGGTGACGGCGACGATGCCCTTGAAGGGGCCGAGCGGCATGAGCGTGGCGGCAAGCGTGCGGGCGTCGCGGTGCAACTGATCCCAGGTGACGGTGGCGTAGGTGACGGCGGCGTTCATGGCACGGCCCTAGAACAAACGGCCGCCATCCGGAAGCTGGAAATCGGGTTTGATCAGAACAACCTCGCCATCCTCGTCCGGCAGCCCCAGGGTGAGCACCTCGCTGAGGAAGGGGCCGATCTGGCGGGGCGGGAAATTCACCACGGCACATACCTGGCGGCCGATCAACTGGTCGGCCTTGTAGTGCACGGTGATCTGGGCGCTGGATTGCCTGGTGCCGATCTCCGGGCCGAAATCGATCCAGAGGCGGATCGCGGGCTTTCGCGCCTCAGGGAAGGGACGGGCATCGGTGACGGTGCCGACCCGGATGTCCAGCCTGTCGAAATCGCCAAGGCTCGCTTGCTCGGTCATCCCGCAGAGATAGGCTCGTTGGCTGCCCATTGCCAGGACGACACCCAAACAGGCAAAAGTTTTTTGGTTCTTTTTTTCAAAAAAGAACAAAAAGAAAGGTCTTCTTTTTTGAAAAAAAGAAGCAAAAAACTTTTGTCTTTTGGGCCTCGCGGCACCACACGCTCACCTGGGGCGGATCCGACGCGCTTGCCGATTGGGCTGGATTTGCGCGCGATCAGCGTGGCCGAGGGGGTGAGGGCGGGGCTGGCGGCGGCGCTGCCGGTGGCGGCATCCGTGTGGCTGGATCAGCCGCTGCTGTCGCTGGCAGCACTTGGGGCGCTGCTGACGTGCATCGTGGATCCGGGCGGGCCGCTGCGGCGGCGGCTGCCGGTGCTGCTGACCTTCGTGCTGGTGGGCGCGGCGTTGCTGGGGGGTTTTGGGCTGATCCGGGGCGCGGGCATCGCCGCCACGCTGGCGGCGGCGCTGCCGGCGCTGTTCGCCACGGGGTTCATTCGGGTGTGGGGCGCGCCGGCGCAGGCGTTGGGCAATTTGCTGGCCGTGGTGCTGCTGCTGGGCACGGATGATCCGCTCTCGTTGCACGTGGCGCTGCTGGTGGGCGGGGTGTTTGCCGCGGGGGGCGGCTGGGCGCTGCTGCTGACGTTCGTGGTGTGGCGGATCTATCCGTTCGGCCCGGCGCGGCGGGCGGTGGCCGATGTGTGGGATGCGCTGGCCAGCCTGACGCGCATGTTGCAGCGCCTGCTGGAGGCCGAGGCGACGGGCGAGGCCAGCATCGAGGCGGCGTGGGAGGCACATGCGCGTGCCGGCCGCGGGGCGGTGCGCGCCGCGATCGAGCGGGCACGGGCCACCCTGATGGGCACAGTGGATGCGCGCGGGCCGGCCAGTGGGCCGGCGGCGCAGAATTTGATGCGGCTGGAGGCGGCCGACCAGTTGTTCGCGGTGATGATTGCGCTGTCGGACCAGTTGGAGAATGCCGATCCGGCCACGCTGCGCGCGGCGGTGCCGCTGCTGCGCCGGCTGCGGCCGGTGCTGCGCGTGATGGCGGGCGCCACGGAACACGAGCATGTGGATAGGCTGCCGCGATTGGAGCGTGCGATCACCGCGATGGCGCGGATGGACGGGCAGACGGCGCCGCATCTGGCCGCCGTCGCCCGCGCGATTGCCGACCGGCTGCGGGTGGCCACACGGCTGATCGATCCGGCGCAATACCTTCCCGGCAGCGGCGTGCAGGGTGATGCCGGATTGGGCTGGCGGCAGCGTATGGCGGGGCCGGTTACCGCCAATTGGAGCTTTCGGAGTGCCACGCTGCGCCACGCGCTGCGCCTGGCGCTGGTGGTGACGGCGGCGCTGGGCGGCACGCTGCTGCGGCACGGGCCGTATACGCATTGGCTGACCATTACCCTGGTTCTGGTCATGCAGCCGTTTTTCGCCACCACCTGGCAGAGGACGCTGGAACGGGTGGGCGGCACGCTGCTGGGCGGCGTGGTGGCGGCCGCGCTTTCCACGCTGATGCATAACCGGCTGCATCTGGCGGGGCTGTTGCCGGTGCTGGGGGCGCTGGCGCTGGCCGTGCGGCAGGTCAGCTATGGCGTGTATATCGCGGTGTATACGCCGGTGGTGATCCTGCTGGTGGAGCAGATCCGGCCGCTGGAGGATCAGCGATCCATCGCGCTGGCGCGGGCGGGGTTTACCATTTTGGGCGGGCTGATCGCGGTGGCGGCCAATCTGCTGCTGTGGCCCTCCTGGCAGCCGGAGCAGGTGAAAACGGATTTGGCGGCAACCGTTGCGGCCCATGCGGCTTATGCGCGCGCGGTTCTGTTGGGGGGTGGGGCCGATCCGGTGCGGGAGCGGCGTGGGGCCGGGCTTGCCAGCAACAATCTGGAAGCATCGCTGCAGCGGGCGCTGCATGAGCCGCGTCGTGGCGAGCGCGACCGTTTGCAGGCGGCGCTGGTGGCCGATGCGACGTTGCGGCGGATCGCGGGGCGGCTGGCGGCGCTGTCGCTGGAGCCGGAGGCGCTGGCGGGCGAGGGCTTGCGGACGACCTGTGCGTGGGTGGCGGCGGCGCTGGAGGCGCTGTCGGTGGGTGGGGTGGTGTCGCCGCGGCCTGGCGCATCGGGGTTTGAATCGCTGGACCGGCTGGCGCGGCAGGTGGAGTTGCTGGGGTTCACGCTGGCGAAGGCGGCGCAGGGTGGCACGGTGGGTGTTGATGTTTCTACTGGTAAACAGTAGACTATGCGGGATGCTGACTTCGAATGGGATGATAGGAAAGCCGCCTTGAACTTGCAGAAGCACGGGGTCAGCTTTGAGGCGGCACGGGGTGTGTTTTCCGACGCGTTCGCACTGGAATTCGAGGACGACCGTCACGGCGGCGGCGAATTGCGTTTCAACACGATTGGCATGGCCGAGGGGCATGTTCTGTTCGTGGTTTCCACGTTGCGCAAGACCCGGACACGGATCATTTCGGCTCGTGACGCGGAGCCGCGGGAGAGACGGAGATACTATGAGCAAAACGAAACATGATTGGAGCCGCCTGGAGGCGATGAGCGAGGAGCAGCGCCGTGAAGCCGCGCTGTCCGATCCCGACGCGCGGCCGCTGAGCGACGCGGATATGGACCGGATGAGGCAAACGCCTCGCCTGAAGATTATTCGCCGGGCGCTGGGCCTAACGCAGGAGGAGTTCGCTGCGCGGTTTCAGATACCGCTCGGCACGCTTCGGGATTGGGAGCAGGGCGCCGCGCAACCCGATCAGGCGGCGCGGGCGTATTTGAGAGCCATCGCGGGCGATGCTGAAGCTGTGGAAAAGGCGTTGTGTGCAAGGCCGGGGTTCTCAGCTTAGAAAGTCCTGAGAAAAGATAAGATTGGGTCACCACTCACGCTAACGGCGCGGTTTTGCGCGTCCCTTCCCGGCAGCGCACGCCAAAGACAAAAGTTTTTTGGTTCTCTTTTTTCAAAAAAGAACACTCTTCCTTAGTCGTTCAGGTGGGCGCTTGCGGAAGTGCCCGGATATCGCTCGCGATCCGGTCAGCAAGTTCGCCGAGCAGCGTGCTCATGGTCGCGGCCAGGTCCGCGGCGCCGGGGCCGGCCGGCTGGGCGGTGAGGGCCACGTGGTGGGCGGCCAGCGGGGTGTGGGAGAGGCCGCGTTCGATGGCCACGTCCGCGTTCAGCACGACGCTGCCGGAGGCGTCCGCATCGAAGCTGAGGATGTCCACTTCCACGCGCAGTTGCGGATCGGCGGTGATGGCGCCGGTTTGGGCGAAAATGTCCGTGCCTGGCAGGCGCTGGGAGAGATCCTGGGTCAGCACGCGGCCGATCATGTCGCCCAGCGGTTCGCCCCAGCGGTGCTGGCTGTTCATGCTGAGCTCGTAGGCGGCACTTTTCAGCACGATGTCCGAGCGATCCAGGTATCCTGCCAGGCCCGGCCTGCGGATTTCAACGCTGGCAGGGCCGCCGGCGATAGCGGCGCCGGGTGCCGACTGCAGCGTGTAGAATGTCGGGTCCGGCGAGGAGCAGGCGGTCAACACGGCCACCAGCGCAAAGGAAGAAAGACTCTTCTTTTTTGAAAAAAAGAAGCAAAAAACTTTTGATTGTTGGGGCGCGGCTCGCCGGCAGCGTGCGCGAAGGGATAAAAGTTTTTTGGTTCTTTTTTTCAAAAAAGAACATCTTTCTGTCCTCACTTCTCACTCCCCCCCGTGCGTCCCCTGACCAGCGCCTCCGGATGCCGATCCAGGAAGTCCGCCAGCATCCGGATACTCCGCGCCGCATCGTTGACCTGATCCAGCACGCGGGCGATGCCGCGCGCGAAATCCGAATTGCTGCCGTAGCCGCCTTCGCCCAGGGCCGCGTTGGCATGGGCCAGCGTTTGTTGCAGATCCTGCGACATTTTCGGCAGGCGTTGCAGCACCGGCGTCAGCCCATGGTCGGCGTTGCGCACCAGATGCTGGATATCGGTGAGGGTTTCGGAGAGCTTTTGCAGCGCGTTCTTCACATCGGGGCCGCTGACGGTCTGGCTGATGGAACGCAGGGTCAGGTTGAGATTTTTGCCGATCTCATCGAAAGGGATGCGGTCCAGCTTGGTGGCGATATCGCTGAGCGAGGTGGTGATGTTGTCCAGGCCGCCGCCCTGGCTGGGCATGACCAGCGTATCGCCTTCCTGCGTGACGGAGGCTTCCGGCGCGTTGGGCACGTATTGCAGCGATACGTCTTTTTGCCCGGTGATGAAGTTGCTTGATTCCAGCACGGCGCGCATGCCCTGGCGTACGAGCGACTGGGTGACCGCCTGGGGATTGCTCAGGCTGTTGATGGTGCCGCTGGAGAACACGCGTTGCGGCTGCAGATCGTAGGACACGCGCGCCACCATGCTGTTGGTTTTGCTGTCCAGCAGCAGTTTCACATCGGTAACGGCGCCCACCTGGATGCCGAACACATTCACCGCCGAGCCGCGGCCCAAGCCGGAGACGGAACTGGTGAAGTAGGACACGAACGGGACAAGCTGCGTGTACCCGGCATCGTCCGCCTCGCCTTTGTCGTTGTACAGCGTGAACAGGCGGTCCGCCGGGCTGATCGGCGCGGAGGTATGTGTGTGTGGTGTTTCGAAAGCGATGCCGCCGGACAGGATCGCCTGCAGCGATTCGAGTTCCAGATGCACCCCTTGCGGCCCCAAGCTTGCCGATATGCCGGAGGCGTTCCAGAAATGCGTGTCCTCGTGGACGAATTTGTCATACGGATCGCGCACGAAGATGTTGATCGTGACGGGGCCGAGGCCGTTGCCGAGATCGTAGCCGAGCACCTCGCCCACGCTGACATCGCGATAAAATACCGGGGCGCCTGGGCCCAGTGAGCCAAGTCGGCCCGCGTGCAGCACGTAGGTGCGGCCTGGTTCATCGGACCGAACGCCGGGCGGCTCCTCCAGGCCGGTGAAATTCAGCTCCTCCTCGCCGCCGGGTGCGCCGGGATCGACCTCGATGTAGGCACCCGAGACCAGCGTCTCCAGGCCGGAGATGTTGCCCGTAGACAGGCGCGGCCGCACGACCCAGAAGCGGGCGTGGTTGGTGAGGATCTTCTCCCCCTGGCGGTTCATCCGCACATGGATCAGCACGCGCTGCAGATCGTCCGACAGCCGCATATCCTCCACCATGCCCAGCGGCACGGCCTTGTGCGTGACCTGCGTTTGCTGCGGCACCACGCCGTTGCCGGTTTTGAAGGTGATGGTGATCAGCGGCCCGCGGTTGAGCAGGGTTTCGAACACCAGGTAGACGGCGACGGAGAGGCAAACGATCGGGATCAGCCAGATCAGCGAGAAGCGCCGGCGGCGCCGCACCACGGCACCGGCCATGCGCGGATCGTCGGGAGAAGCGGGCGGAGCGGCGGAATTGTGGCTGCCGCTCATGACGGCACCGTGGCGGCGCTGTGCGCGGCCAGGGCCGCCTGCTTCTGGGCATGATCGGGTTGTGTCTGGTTCATGTATTCCGGGGCATCCAGATCGTGGCCGGTGTCGGCGGCGGCATCCCACATCAGGCGCGGATCGAAGCTGGCGGCCGAGAACATGGTGAGCACCACGACGGAGGCGAAGGCGATAGCGCCCAGGCCGGGCAGTATGGTGGCGATGAACCCCATATGCACCAGGGCGACCAGGATGGTGAGCATGAACACATCGATCATGGACCAGCGGCCGATCGTGTCAATGAACCGAAACAGCCGGGTGCGGGTGCGCAAGGCCGCGGCAGACCCTTCGCCGGTGGTGACCAGCAGGGTGCCGAGCACGATCAGCTTGAACAGCGGCACGGTGATGCTGGCCAGGAACACAAGGATGGCGAGCGGCCACATCTGGTCGCGCGCGAGTTCGATGACGCCGCTCAGCAGCGTGTTCGGCTCGCCGCGGCCGAAGCGGATCACCGTCATCACCGGATAGATATTGGCCGGCACGTACAAGGCCACGGCCGCGCCCATCAGCGCCCAGGTGCGGTTCAGGCTGAACGGCTTGCGTGCCCGCAGGCGGGATCGGCAGCGTGGGCAGCGGCTGCGCGGGCGGGCGCGCAGCACCAGCCGGCAGCAATCACAGCCGATCAGCGCGTGCTGGGGCTGCGGCGGCAATTGGGCGCTCAGGCCCAGCGCCTCCATACGCTCCCACACGTCCTCATGGTCCAGTTCCACATCGGCGGCGATCATGCAGAGCATCACGCCGCCCAAGGCAATCAGGGCGGGGCCGATCTGCACATCCGCGATGGCCTGCAGCCGCGTGTAGGCGACGAACACGCCGAGCAGGAACACCTCGATCATCGACCAGGGGCGCAGCGTTTCGACCCAGCCATAAATCAATGGCAGGCCGCGCGAGGGATGGGGCATGCGCAGGCCGAGCAGCACGGTGAGTACAAGAAGCAACTGGATGAAGGGCACGCAGACCAGCGTGACCAGCACCACGGCGCTGACCTCCCACATGCCATGATCGTCCAGTTGGGAGGGGCCGGTGAACAAGCTGGCCTGCACGGTGCGGCCGACCGTGCGCAGATCCATGATCGGCAGTTGAACCGCCAGCACCAGCAGGATCAGCGCCACGATGGAGCAGCCGAGTGCACGGTTGAGACTATCCCGGCCGCCACGCCGCAGGGTGGCGTTGCAACGGCGGCAATGCGCGGCATCCCCCGGCCCCAGCGGGGCCACAAGCTGGAACAGCCCGCAATCCTGGCATTCCCGCACGTGATGCGGTGCCTCACCCGTAGGGGTATGGGGCAGGAATTCGGCGCCGAATTCGTGCGGCGCGGGGTCGTGCAATCCGATCATAAGCGGTGCAGAACGCCGCGCGCGGGGGTTTGTTCCCATGGCGGACAAAACGGGCGGCAGCACCGAACGGCTTTGCCGGACTCGTGGCGTGAGGGCATGATGGGGCGCAGTATCCACGGGAGTGACCTTGCTTGGCCAGTGTCTCGTTAGAGCGGCGCGCACACCTGATTGTTCTGGGCAACGAGAAGGGGGGCTCGGGCAAATCCACCACCGCGATGCATCTGGTGGTGGGGCTGATGCGCGATGGGTACCGGGTGGGGGCGATCGATCTGGATGCGCGCCAGGGCACGCTTTCGGCCTATTTGACGGCGCGGGTGGCCTATGCCGAACGCCACGGGGTGGAGTTGCCGCTGCCGCAGGCCGCCAGCGTGTTCCGCAGCGAGGTTGATAGCCGCGCCGAGGCCGAGGCGGAGGAACAGGCGGCCTTCGATGAGGCGGTGGGCCGGCTTTCCCAGGGGTGCGAGATCATCGTGGTGGATTGCCCCGGCGCGGATACTTTCCTGTCCCGGCTGGCGCATGCCCATGCCGATACGCTGATCACGCCGATCAATGACAGTTTTGTGGATTTTGCCATGCTGGCGCGGGTGGACCCGGACAACCACAGCGTGATCAACCCCAGCATTTATAGTGAGATGGTGTGGGAAGCGCGCAAACGCCGCTTCGCGCGGGACCGTGCGCGGATCGACTGGATTGTGATGCGCAACCGCATGGGCAGCACGGAAATGCGCAATAAGCGCGATGTGGGCACCACGCTGGAGGCGTTGGCCAAGCGGATCGGGTTCCGCACCGTGAAGGGGTTCGGGGAACGGGTGATCTTTCGGGAGCTTTATCTTCAGGGGCTGACGCTGATGGATGTGCGTGAGGCCGGCCTGCCGATCCAGTTGGGCATGAGCCACATCGCGGCGCGGGCGGAGGTGCGGGCGCTGCTGTCGGCTATTCGCAAGCCGCCGCCGAGCGGGGTGGTGGTGGAACCGGCGGCGTGAGGGAAGGAAGTGTTCTTTTTTGAAAAAAAGAACCAAAAAACTTTTGACACTGCGCTTTTCCCGCGAGCCGACATGGTGGGGAGCGCGCGTACCTGAACGGGTAAAAGTTTTTTGCTTCTTTTTTTCAAAAAAGAAGTGCTTTCTTTCTCTTTCTCTCGTGCGCGGTTGCGAGCGCTGACGGCCTCTTGTATAGCCCCGGGGTGTGCCCGGCGCCGGCGTAGCTCAGTGGTAGAGCAACTGATTCGTAATCAGTAGGTCGTCAGTTCGACTCTGACCGTCGGCACCATCGAACTTTCGACATAGCCTACAACAAGATTTTCGCTGGGGCATCACTGGGGCATGAGGGCGGGCCGTCGGCTCCGTCCTGCTTCGCTCCGCGCGCTACGATCCGCAGCGTGCCGTCTGGCAGCGAACGCTGCAGACGGCGAGCCTCGGCCCACGGCGCGGTCAGCCAGAGCTCCACTTCGGCTGGCGTGGTTATGATCACCGGCATGGCCTTGGGATGGATCGCACCCACCTCGGCGTTGGCGTCGGTCGTCAGGAAGGCGAACAGGTCGCATGTGACGGCGCCCTCGGCCGACTTGCGGGTGCATGTCCAGTTTGTCCAGATGCCAGCGAAGAAAGCGAGCGGGCGATCCTCGGATAGCGCGAACCATACCGGCTCGGACTTGCCGTCCGCGTTGGTGCCTGGTTCGCTGAATGAGGTGAAGGGTACCAGGCAACGGCAGGACGGTTCCAGCCAGCGCCGCCAGTGTGGCGAGGCGGTGTTGCGCACGTTTGTGATGCCCCTATCCACTTTCTTGCCCAGCAGCGCGAAAGCGGGCGTCGGCATGCCCCAGCGCGCCTTCGCCAGTTCCCGCACGCCCTCAGGCGCAGTGCGCACGATCGGGGCCGGGTAGTCGGGGAACACCCCGGCCAGCAACGGCAGGTTGCCAGCGGTGTCCCGCATTGCCTTGGCGACATCGCGTATCGCCTGCTGGCCTTTTGTAACGCTGTAAAGGTTGCACATGGTGGGGCCATTGCGTTTTTGGTAGGTCAGAACAGCACTCCGGCCGAGTTGGTGGCAAGGCTGCCGGGGGGCCTTAGAGCGCCTTTCAAAACNNCCGGTGCTCAAAAACGAACGCCATCTGACTCGCCATGCCAGGTTTTGAAAGGCGCTCTTAGCGGTCTGCCTGCCTCCTAGCCGACAAAAAGAGGCGTTGGCTGGACTCAGCAAGCCACCGGCAGCGAGTGGCTGAGACCGAGATCGAGAAATGGCTGCGATCTCATACGCGACGCCCGCACGGCGGCAGCCACTTCCTTTGTTCCGTCTGCAACCATGGCGGGGCTGAGATCAAAGAACCTAGCGGACTCGGGCCAGCGGAGGATGGCGCCGAAGCCGCCGCAGATGAGTGCCGACTGGAAGGCGCGCGCCAAATGCGGCTGCTCGGAATGCAGCCTGTCCACCGCCTGCAATATCTCCAGCGTATCGCCGTCCGACACGGAGTTGCCGATAGGTTGAGCCGACATCCATGAGGCGAATTCCAGGACGGCGGCGCGATCGTCCGTAAACGCAGCAAACTGCATTGCTACACGTTTGAGGGGGACTGGAGCCATCGGATCCGACAAGAAGGCGTCGAGGTTGTGAGCATAGAGTCTGAGAAGCTCTGCGGACTTTTGCAGCTGCATCAGCCGTACGCGATGCCGGCGCGCCTGGTTTTCGCGAATCAGGTATGCGGTAACGCCTGCCAGCACACACACCAGCCCCGCCAATAGCTGAGTGGCGGCCGGAATGGCCGCAGCGGATGACATGTTACATACCCTTCTTGGTTTTCGTCGGTTTCCGGTTAGGTGCCCCGAGTGGCAGGCTGGGCTGCCCCTGGGTCATAAGATCGATGTGCCTGGCCCTCACCTCCTGAGCATGCGCAACTGCCATTTCGACCTCTTGCTGGGCAATTTCGCGCGCATGTGCCTCCGCGCTGGCCCGCCGCTGATTGTAGAACGCAAACGCTAACCCGAGCAAAAAGACCACGGGCCATGGCAAAGCCTTCGCGGTCAGCGACAGGGCCGGCCGTATCTGACGAGGGATGTTTTCGCCAGGCGAGGAAATGCGGGTGGGGTGTGGAAGTGGGGTGCGCGTGCGTGCAGCTTGGCGTACACGCGGGGCGTGCGGGGTGAACGCGGTGGGGGATACGCGGCATGACGGACAGGCTTGGGTATCGGATGAAGTTTGGGGTGCTGGGGCCGGCGACGAATACGGTGGTACAGCCGGATTTTGATGATTTGCGGCCGGCAGGGGTGACGAACCATTATAGCCGGATCGAGACGCCGAATGCGCAGGCGGTGAGCGATGCGACGTTTTTGGCGGGCGTGAAGGTGATCGGCGCCAATACGCTGGATGCGGTGCGCGGGGTGATGAGCTGCGCCCCCGGCTATCTGGTAATGGGGATGTCGGCGGTTACCTTCATGGGGGGTGTTGCCGGCGCCGATGCGTTCGCGCGGCAGGTGAGCGAGGCCAGCGGGCTGCGGGTGAGCGTGGGATCGCATGCGGTGAGCGCGGCCTTGCGGGCCTATGGCGCCCGGCGCGTGGCGTTCCTCTCACCGTATTTTCCGGCCGCCAACGCCGAGGTGCGGCGCTATCTGACTGAGAGCGGTTTCATGGTGGTGCGCGATGAATGCCTGCGCTGCCCGACCTGGACCGCGATCGCCGAAGTGGATGATGACATTTTGCGCCGCACGCTGGCGTCGCTCGATGGTGACGATGTGGATGCGCTGGTGCAGGTTGGCACCAATCTCAGCATGGTGCGGCTGGCGGCGGCGGCGGAATTGTGGCTCGGCAAGCCGGTGATCGCGATCAATACGGCGACGTATTGGCATGCCTTGCGGGCCTGCGGGATTACCGATCGGGTGGCCGGCTTTGGCCGGTTGATGGCGGAATTTTAGCCTGAGCAAAGGGCCCGGAAGCTGCGCGCGGCAGCCAGCCGGATGGTTCGCACAGACGGAAAGACCCTTTTTTCTTGAAAGAAAGACGCAAAGACCTTTTGACGGTTCAGGGGTTGCCGGGGGTTTGGGGGGACGTGGTGAGCGGCACGTTCGTGGGCACGCCAGTGTAGGCGGAGACGAGCGGGGTGCCGAGGCCGACGGAGAGGCTGAAGACGGGGTTGAGCAGGGTGTTGACCACGCCGTTGTAGCCTGGGATGCCCGTGTGAAAATAGCGGCCGTGGCCGGCGGCCTGGCGGGCGGCCAGCGTGTAGAGATAGGGGTTGAGGTTGCCCATGCGGCCTTGCTGCTGGATCAGCAAGGCGGTGGCGCCAGCGAATTCGGGGGCGGCGACGCTGGTGCCGATCAGGCCATACAGCGCGCCATGCAGGGCCACCGCTACCGCGCTGCGTTGGGCGTTGCCATGCCCGTTAATGGCCATGTTCATGCCGTTGCACACGCCATCCTGGAGGCGGGCGAGGCCGAGAGGGCAGCCACCCACCTGCATGCCAACGTCCGGCACCGCGCGCCGCGTGAGCGAGCCGGTGGGCACCAGGCGCTGGTAGAGCGGGCGGCCATAAACAGCGCTATAGCCGCCGCCGGCACCCCATACGCCGCCGCTCACGTTCTCGCCCAGGCCGTAGATATCGTACGGGATTTCTGGGTCCGACCAGGCGTTCTCGCCGGCATAGGCGGAGGCAAGGGAGCCTGGCGTGTGGGTGGTGACCAGGTTGGTGCCGCCGACGGCGGTGACGTTGGGGTCGGCCGCCGGGACGGAGACGGAGGTGATGAAGCTGCCGGGGGCGCCGTTATAGGTGTAGGCCGGGCTGGGACAGGCACGGCCGCCTTCGTCACCTGAACTGGCGATGAAGGTGATGCCCTGGGCGTTGCCTTGCAGGAAGAGCTCATGCTCGGCGGCCAATACGCCGACATCGTTGCGGCCCCCGGCGTAGAAGCTGGTGTATTCCAGCTCGCAGGCACCGAAGGAGGCGCTGACGAGGTCCACCGCGTTTTGTTCGACGATGGCGGTGGTGCCGGCGATGATGCTGCCATCGGAGAGATCGGGGATTTCGTAGAGCACGACCGCGGCGCCGGGGGCGCCGGTGAGCGCCTGCTGTACATCCAGCGAGGCTTCGGCGAAGGTGGGGCTGGCGATGGTGGCGCCGCCGTTGACGGCGATTCGGGCGGCGAGCGTGGGCGGGGGCGTGCCGGTCAGCGCCGCCCAGTTTTCATGCGCGAAGATGGCGGCGATATCGGAGTTTAGCACGTCGCTGGACATGAGCACGGCCAGGGTGGTGCCGGTGCCGTCCAGCTTTTGGGGTGTGTTGTTGATGGTGATGCGGGTTTGCAGCGAGGGGTAGGCGTAGGCCTGCTTGAGATCGTCCCACCAGTAGAGGCCGGTGGCGGATTGGCGGTTGGCGGGGTCCATCGCGCCGGTGATGATTCGGGAGTGGGGATGGGCGCGGTGGGGGGAGAAGGTGAAGGTGATTGCGCCTGAGTCGGCGAGCTCGGCGGGGAGCGTGAGGGGGGCCAGGGCGACATGGCGTGTGCCGCCTTCATCGGTGGGTTCGCTCAGCAGGGTGGTGGCGAAAATCTGTTCGATCTGCGCCTGTGTGCCGGTGACGTGCAGGCTGCGGGTTTGCGGGATGACGGCGAAGCCGCGGGCGCGCAGGACGGCGGTGACGCGGGCGATCGTGGCGGGGTCCGGGCCGAAGCGGAGGCCGAAGCCGGCGGGTGTGAGGAAGTGGTGGTAGGTGGGGGATGCTGGATCGCTGACGGCGGCGACGAAGGGATCCAACTGGGCGCGGTTGCGCAGCGGGAGCAGCAGATCGAAGGAGATGGGCGCTGCCGCCGTGCACAGCAGCGACGCGATCACGAGCAAGCGTTTCATGCGCGTGAGCTTGCGTGGCTCAGATGAAGCCTTGGTAAGTGTGTCGGCTGCAAACAGATAAAAGTTCTTTGCTTCTTTCTTTCAAGAAAGAAGGCTCTTGCTGACGCGTGCCGAAGCGATCAGCGCACGCATGTGGCGGATGCTGTGGGGTAGACCTTCCAGAATGGCGGCGCCGATGAGGTAGTGGCCGATGTTGAGCTCGCGCAATTCCGGGATGGCGGCGATGGGGGCGACGTTGTCATAGGTGAGGCCGTGGCCGGCGTGGCATTCGATGCCGAGGCGGTGGGCGAGGGTGGCGGATTGGGTGAGGCGGGCGAGTTCGCCGGGTTTGTCGTTGGCGTAGGCGCCGGTGTGCAGCTCGACGACGGGGGCGGCGAGCGCCTGGGCGGCGTGGAGCTGGGCTTCCTCGGGGTCGATGAAGAGGGAGACGCGGATGCCGGCCTCACTGAGCCGGGCGATGAGGGGGCGGAGGGTTTCGAACTGGCCGGCGGCATCGAGGCCGCCCTCGGTGGTG
>PKZM01000094.1 GCA_003133065.1 Acetobacteraceae bacterium | reverse complement strand
ACTATCCTCAACATACACCAGCGACCCATCCGCCACCCGCGCCGCCACCAACCGCTCGAACGCAGGCATCAGCGCCATGTGATCGAACACCCGCAACCCCGTCACCGTCAGGCTGCGCGCAATAATCACACCCCAGTTCGGCCCCGGCGGCGCCACCGCATGATTATACTGGTCGATCAACCCGCTCATCACCACGCGTCCGCCATACACCATCAACGGCAACACGGCCGCCAGCACAGCCCCACCCACATGTTCCATGTTGATATCGATCCCCCGCGGGCACGCCGCCGCAAGCTCCGCGGCAAAATCAGGCGACTTGTAGGAAACACACGCCTCAAACCCGGCCGTCCCCGTCACCCACGCCAGCTTCTCCGCGGTGCCCGCAATCCCCACCGCGCGCAGGCCCATGATCCGCGCCAACTGCCCCGCCGTCGCGCCCACGCACCCGCCCGCCGAGGAAACAACGAACGTCTCCCCGGGCCGCGCCCGCGCATCTGCCACCATCGCGGCATACGCCGTCAGCCCGGGCATGCCGGCCACCCCCAGCGCGGTGGAAAGCGGCAAACCCCCGTCCCCGAAAATCGAAGGCGGCAACACCCGCACATCGCGGCCGGAAACCGCCACATAATCCTGCATATCCCCCAGCAGCGTCGTCACATGCGCGCCCACCCTCACCAGCGGATCGCGGCTCTCCACCACCTCCCCCAACGTCACGCCCATCATCACATCGCCCGGCCGCCGAAACGGCGTGCCCAAAAACCGCGGCCCAAGGCTATGCCGGTAATACGGATCGATGGAGAGAAACTTGTTACGGATCAGCACCTGCGCATCGCCCGGCACAGGGATCGGCCCATCCACCAGCTCGAAATCCCCCGGCCGGGGCAGGCCATCCGGCCAAGTCTTTACGCGTAACTGGCGGTTGCCGGTCGTCACGATGGGCAGTCCTTCAAAGCAACGGGCGCGCGGCCAACCCCGCCCCCTGATGCGGAGCAAGCAACGACCACACCCCCTCCCGCCAGCCCCCGCCCACCCCTGTCCGGCTTGCGGACACACCCGCCCCGCACCTTCCGGCCCCGCGCCCCCCCGCCCAAAGTCACCGCGACCCTGCGACGTTTTCTCGACACGCCATAAGTAAAAGTCTTTTTGCTTCTTTTTCTTCAGAAAAAGAAGATTCTTCGTTCTTGAAAGAAAGAAGCAAAGAACTTTTAACACTTTAGATCAGATGCCGGAGAGGTGTACGGTTGGAAACCCAGTATCGCGTGCAGGTTTTGATCGCGGGTGGGGGTACCTGCGGGGCGGTGGCGGCACTCGCGGCGCATGCGGCGGGCGCGGACGTTCTCATCATCGAACAGGATGCAACACCCACCGGCAGCACCGCCATGTCCCAGGGCCTGATCTGCGCCGCCGGCACGAAAGCCCAGCACGCCGCCGGCATCGAGGACGATGCGGACCGCTTCTACGCCGACATCATGGCGAAAACGCGCGGACTCACCGATCCCCGCCTCGCCCGCACCATTGCCGATCAATCAGCCCCCGCACTCGCCTGGCTCATCGAACACCACGGCCTGCCCTACGAGCTCGATATCCGCTTCCGCGCCGCCTACGGCCACAGCGTCCCCCGCGTGCACGGCTGGCCCGGCCATGGCGGCGCCGATCTGATCAACTTCCTCCACAGCCGCCTCCAGGCCGAAGGGATCGATGTGCTGTTCCAGGCCCGCCTCATCGACATCCTCGCCGGCCCCGGCAACACCGCCGAAGGCGCCGTGATCGAACGGCCCGACGGCACGCGCGAGACGGTGCTCTGCGACACCCTCATCCTCGCCACCTGCGGCTTCGCCGCCAACGCCGCCATGGTGGGTACCCACATGCCGGAAGCCGCCGGCGCCACCCATCACGGCCATGAAGGCAACGATGGCACCGGCATCCTGCTCGGCGCGCGCCTCGGCGGCGCGCTCGCGGATATGGGCGCCTATCAGGGCTACGGCATGCTCACCGACCCACAGGGCATCTCCGTCCCCCCCGGCGTTCTGGTGGAAGGCGGCATCCTGGTGGACCGGCACGGAAACCGCTTCGTCGATGAACTGGAGGATATCGCCGGCCTCGCCCTGCCCATCATCGCCCGCCCCGGCGGAATCGCCTGGGTCGTCTTCGATGCCGGCATCGAGGCACGCTGCGCCCACATCCCCGAAACCCAGGCGCTGCTGGCCCTCAATGCCGCCCGCATTGCCCCCACCGCGCACGACCTCGCCGCCCGCATCGGCGCCGATCCCGCCGCACTGACAGCAACCCTGCGCCACGCCTGGAACGCAGCCGAAGCCGGCCGCCCCGACGAAACCGGCCGCCGCTGGGGCCACGACCGCCCCCCCGCCGGCGAGCTGCGGGCCCTGAAAGTGCGCGGCGCGCTCTACCACACCCAGGGCGGCCTTCAGGTGGATGCACACGCCCGCGTTCTGCGCGAAGATGGCACGCCCCTGCCCAACCTCTTCGCCGGCGGTGGCGCCGCCCGCGGTGTGTCCGGGCCGTCCTACTGGGGCTACCTACCGGCCATGGGCCTCTGCGCGGCGACAACGCTTGGCTGGCTGGCGGGGCAAACCGCCGCGGCGCAAGTGAAGAAAGAAAGTGTTCTTTTTTGAAAAAAAGAACCAAAAAACTTTTACTCATGGCGTACGCTGCCGGGGAGTCCGCGACAGCATCACCAAAAGTTTTTTGCGTCTTTTTTTCAAAAAAGAAGGAATTTCTTACGTAATCTCCACCGCCATCCCATCAAACCCCACCTCAAACCCCGCCGCCCGCACCGCCGCATACTCTGGCGAGCCCTCCAGCAGCATCGGGTTGGTATTGTTGATGTGCACATAGATCCGCCGTGCCTTCACCCCCGCCAGCCCGGCCAGTGAGCCCTCGGGCCCGGACACCGAAATATGCCCCATCCGCCGCCCGGTCTTCTGGCCCACGCCGGCCGTGATCATTTCGTCGTCGGTGAACAGGGTGCCGTCGAAGAACAGCACATCGGCCGCCGCCAGGCGGTCGAGCACCGCAGGCGTGATCTCCGCGCAGGCCGGCGCCACGATGGCAGTGCGGCCGTTCGCATCCAGCCGCGCTGCGTAGGTGGTGGCTTTCTCCGCGGCCGCGGCGCTGCGGTCTTCGTGGTACAGCGGCACTTTGCCCGGCATTTCCAGCAGGGTCAGCGTCAGGCCAAGCCCGGTATCCACCGGCTGATGCGCGCGGATGGGCACCTGTTCCACCAGGGCCGGGTCCAGGGCGGCGAACAGGCGGTTGTCGCGCAGGATCGCCAGGATGGAGTCCGGGGCGAAGATGCGCAGGCGCTGCTGTTCGCGCAGCACCAGCAGCCCGGCCAGCCCGTCCACATCCGCGCTCACCAGCACCACGCCGGCGATCGGCGAGTGGCGCGGCCCGCGCGGCGCCATGGCGGGGTTCTCCAGGATCTGCTGCCGCAGATCGGGGGAGGCACCCACGATGAGCCAGCGCTCCTGGTCAGCGGAGGCGGCGATGCTGACCTGGGTGCGGGGGCGGGCGCGGGGATCGCCGGCGCGGGCGAGGTTGCACAAGGGGCAGCCGCAATTCCATTGGGGAAAGCCGCCGCCGGCGGCGGCGCCGAGGATGAGGCAATGCATGGCTTCACCTACACCAAAAAGCCGGTAAGGCCAGGCCTATGCCCCTCGCCCTACTTTAGGCGCCCTACTTTAGACGCCCTACTNNTTTAGACGCCCTACTTTAGACGCACGACCTCGACGCCCCGCTCCCTCAGCAAGGCCGGCACCCCATCGGACCCGCATAAATGCCCGGCCCCCACGGCCACGAACACCGTCGCCGTCCCTTGCAGCATATCCTCGATCTGCCGCTCGAAATGCTCGTTGCGCCGCAGGATCAGCTCGGTCCATACCAGCTCGCTGCGCGAGCGTATCTCCTGGTTGATCAGCTTCTCCAATGCCGCCTGGTCGCCCGCATGCCAGGCCGCCACCATCTTCTGGAACACCGCGCCCGCCTGGTCGAATTCGTCGATCTGCTGCTCCAGCGCGGTGAGTTGCACCGCCTGCGGCATGTCCGCCATCAGCGCGATCTGCTGGTCCAGGGTCTCGAATGTCGCCGTGCCCATCTGATGCGCGCGGGCATAGGCCAGCAGGGTGGCCTCGGCGCCGAATGCCATGGGTGCCGCCTTTTGCATCGCCGCCTCGCTCAGCAATATCTCCGCCAGCCATGGCCGCGCATGGGCAAACAGCACTTGCGGCGCCCCCGCCGCGGCCATTTCCTGCCGGTAGCGGTCCCGATATACCGCCGGCAGCAAGGTGGCCGTATCCACCGAGGAATCCAGGCCGTAATGCCGCAGCGCCGAGACGGCATTAGCCAGGTTGGAGATGTCGGCCTCCGTCCAGAGTTCGGTGGACTCCTCCAGGGCCTGCTTCACCTCCGCGCTCATCCAGCGGTCACCCGCCGGCAGCATATGAATGGTCCCGAACAGATACACTTTCGCGCCTGGCCCCTTGGCCACCCACAACGCGGGATCGGCCATGGCTTGCCCAGGCCCGAACAGCACCAGCATCAGAGCCGCGGCCAGCAGGCCCGCCGCGCCCGGCCTCATCATCCTCATCATACCACGCCCCTCCCTCGTTCCAGCGCCATCGCCAGTCCCGTCAGCCCCAAGGCGACCCCGCTCAGCGCGGCCCCCAGCCAGGGCAGCGCGCCGTACCGAACGCCCGCGCCGATCGCCAACCCGCCCAGCCACGCCCCCGCGGCATTGCCCAGGTTGAACGCCCCCTGGTTCAGCGTCGCGACCAGGTTGGGCGCCTCCGGTGCGGCATCCACCACCCGCATCTGCAGCGGCGTGGCCACCGCGAAGCTCAGCACACCCCACAACAGCAGCGTGCACGCCACCGGCACGGCGGCGTGCACGCTCAGCGTCAACAGGGCCAGCGTGGCGATCAGCGCCACCTGCACGCCCGCGACACCCGGCATCAGCCGCCAATCCGCCAACCGGCCGCCCAGAAAATTGCCCGCCGTGATCCCCACCCCGAACAGCAACAGCAGCCAGCTCACCGCATGCGGGGAAAGCAGGCTCACCCCTTCCAGCATCGGCGCGATATAGGTGAACACGCTGAACAGGCTGGCCGAGCTCACCACGCTGATCAGCATCGCCAGCACCACCTGCGGTTTGCCCACCGCGCGGAATTCCCGCAGCAGCCCCACGGCAAGCGGCCGGGGCAGGCGTGGCACCGCCCAGGCGATCGCGGCTGTCGCGGCCGCGGCAATGCCCACCACGCACCAGAACGCGGCCCGCCATCCGGCCGCCTGCCCCAAAGCCGTGCCCGCCGGCACGCCCAGCACATTGGCCAGAGTCAGCCCCGAGAACATGATCGCGATCGCCTGGCCGCGGCGGGAGGGCGGCACCAGGTCAGCCGCCACGATCGACCCGATGCCAAAGAACGCCCCGTGGCACAGCGCCGTGAGGATCCGCGCCGCCATCAGCAGCCCGTAGCCGGGCGCCACCGCGCAGAGCAGATTTCCCAGCGCGTAACACCCGATCAGCCCCAGCAGCGCCGCCCGCCTTGGCAGCCGCGCCGTCGCGATCGCGAGGATCGGCGCCCCGATCACCACCCCCATGGCATAGCCGGAGACCAGCAGCCCGGCGCTGGGGATGGAGACATGCAGATCCCGGCTCAGATCCGGCAGCAGCCCCATGATAACGAATTCGCTGGTCCCGATCGCGAAGGCCGCGAGCGCGAGTGCCAGCAAGGGTAAGGGCATCCTGCATCGCCTTGTCCGTTCGCCCCAAAACTGGGCCGGACGAGCGCGGCGATCAAGAAAAAATTTAGAATTAGACCAAAAAAGACTTATGTTTGTCTCAAATATGGTGCCACTGCGAAATCCACGCCAGTCGCGCGAGCGTGGCAAGCCTGCCGCCGTGCTGATGTCGCTGGAGGACTTCGCGTCCTACGCGGAGACGCACCATTTGATGCAGAGCCCGCGCAACGCCGCCNNAAAAAAGAACGCGTCTTCTTTCCCTGCTAAACATTGAATCTGAATAGCAGCACATCCCCATCCTTCACGACATACTCACGGCCTTCCACGCGCATCTTGCCCGCCTCCTTCGCGCCGGACTCGCCGCGCAGGGTGACGTAATCATCGTAGGCGATCGTTTCGCAGGCGATGAAACCGCGCTCGAAATCGTTGTGGATCACAGCCGCGGCTTGCGGCGCCTTCGTGCCGCGGTTGATGGTCCAGGCGCGGGTTTCCTTCGGACCGCAGGTAAAATAGGTGATCAGGCCGAGCAAGCCGTAGCCGGCGCTGATGACGCGATCCAGGCCGCTATCCGTCAGGCCGAGGCCGGCGAGGAACTCCGCGCGGTCTTCCTCCGGCAGCGTGCTCACGTCGGCCTCGATGGCGGCGGAGACAACGACGCAAGCGGCACCTTCACTTTTCGCCAGCGCCATCACGCGGTCGGATTGCGCGTTCCCCGTGGCCGCGGCGGCTTCCTCCACATTGCACACGTAGAGCACCGGCTTGCTTGTCATCAGTTGCAGCCGGCTGACGGCCAGCGCCTCGCCGGGGGGGATGGCGGTGCGCGCGGGGCGGCCGGCCTGCAAGGCGGCGATGATCGGCTCCATCAGGGCAACCGTCGCCGCCGCCTCACGATCATTGCCGCGCGCCTTTTTCTGCAGTGGCACGATGCGTTTTTCCAAGCTGTCCAGATCGGCCAACATCAGCTCGGTCTCGATGGTTTCGGCATCGCGCACCGGATCGATCGAGCCTTCCACATGCGTCACGTCGGGGTCCTCGAAACACCGCAGCACATGGATGATGGCATCCACCTCGCGGATATTGCCGAGGAACTTGTTGCCCAGGCCTTCGCCACGGCTGGCGCCGCGCACCAGGCCGGCGATATCCACCACCTCCAAACTGGTGGGCACCACGCGGGCCGATTTGCCGATCTCCGCCAGCACCCCCAGCCGTGGATCGGGCACGGCGACGCGGCCGACATTCGGCTCGATGGTGCAGAACGGATAATTGGCCGCCTGTGCGGCGGCGGTGGCGGTGAGCGCATTGAACAGCGTGGACTTGCCCACGTTCGGCAGGCCGACAATGCCACAATTGAATCCCATCAGCCCGGCCCTTCCGTTTTGCCATTACCCGAGACAAGCGCCATGCGGGTCATGAAATCCTCCGCCCGGCCCGAAGCCAGCAGGGCGGCATCATCGGCCACCGCATCCAGCATCGGGCCCAGCCATACCGCATCGGCGCGGGCGAAGTCGCCCAGCACCCAACCCAGCACCCGCGCCTTGTCGCCCGGGTGGCCAATGCCGAGCCGCACCCGCCAATAGTCCGGCGTGCCGAGGCAGCGATCCATGCTGCGCAGGCCGTTATGGCCGGCCGCACCGCCGCCGCGCTTGACCCGGATCTTGCCGGCCACCAGATCCAGCTCGTCATGGAAGGCGGTGACGGCCTCGGGCGGCAATTTGAAGAAGCTGGCCGCCGCCTGCACGCTGTGCCCGCTGTCGTTCATGTAGGTCAGGGGCTTGAGCGCCACGATCTTCTCGCCGCCCACGCTGCCCTCGCTCACCAGGCCACGAAAACGCTGCCGCCACGGGGAAAACCCGTGGCGGCTGGCGATCCGGTCGATGGCCATGAAGCCGATATTATGGCGCTGGCGCGCCATGTTCGGCTCCGGATTGCCCAGGCCCACCCAGAGCAGCATGCGAAGGCTCCAGGCGGCGGCAGCCCTACTTCTTCTTGGCGGCCGGGGCCTTGGCTGCCGGCGCGGCCTTGGCGGGGGCGGCACCCTTGGCCGGGCTCGCCGCCGCTTTGGCGGGGGCCTTGCCCTTGGCCGGTGCGGGTGCCGCGGCGGCCGCGGCAGCCGGCTCGGCGGACTCGGCCGAGCGCGTCGGCGGAGCGACGGTGGCGACCACGAAATCACGCTCGGCGATCGTGGGACGCGTGCCCTCGGTGCCTTTCAGATCGTGCCAGCGGATGTTGTCGTTGATGTCGAGCGCGCCGAGATCGGCTTCGAAAAAGCTCGGCACGTTCTCCGGATCCGCCCACACCTCCACGGTGTGGCGCACCACGTTGAGCACGCCGCCCTTCTTGAGGCCGGGGCTGGTCGCCTCGTTGGTGTAGTGCACGGCGACCGAGACGCGGATCTCCTCGCCGGGGGCGAGGCGCTGGAAATCGACATGCTCGGCCACATCCGTGACCGGATGGAACTGCACATCGCGCATCAGCGCACGGGTGCTCTGACCGCCCAGCTTCAGCTCGAACAAGCGCGAACGCCAGCCGCCCTTCTTCAGCTCCGCCAGAACCGCTTTCGGCTCCAGGGAAATCAGGGTCGGCGTCTGCTTCGCGCCGTAGATAACCGCAGGCACCTTGCCTGCCCGCCGGGTCGCACGCGCCGCCCCCTTACCGGCTCGCGCACGCGCCTCGGCCTCGATCGTGACGAAATTGGCCATGGGACTTGCTCCAACACAAAACGCCGGCCTCCAGGGGTGCCAGCGCAAGGCGGGGTTGGTAGCGGACACATAGTCAGGAAGCAAGAGTGTTCTTTTTTGAAAAAAAGAACCAAAAAACTTTTATTCCTTTGCGCGCGCCGCCGGCGAGCTACGCACCAACAGTCGAAAGTTTTTTGCTGCTTTTTTTCAAAAAAGAAGATCTTCCTTACTTCGCCCCCCGCAGAAAAATCCCCACCGCCGCCCTGATCCGCTCCTCCAGCGTCGGCTCCGCCGGATCGCGCGGTGCGTTGATCAATGCTTGCAGGATCGGCTCCGCCACCGTCATCCCGAACAGCAATTGGGTCGGCACGCGCACATCGCCGGGCGGGAACGCGCCCATTGCCTGCTCGCGTTCCAGCCATAGAGTCAGCGCGTTGATCTTGTTCTCCATGCGCAGGCGTTCAAAGGCCGTCATCAGTTCGGGAAAGGCCTGGCCATCGGCCACGATCAGCCGCAGCAGGCCGGTGCGGTCCGGCTGCAACAGCACATCGGCGATCCCCAGCAGCAACTGCGTCAGCCGCTCCGCCTGGGTGCCGTCGGGCGGCGGCTCCGGCATGGCGGACTGGAAGATACGGTCGTCCAGAAGCGCATCGAACAGCGCGAGTTTGGAGGGGAAAAGCTGGTAGAGCGTCTTCTTCGACATGCCGGCCCCGGCCGCGATGGCCGCCATGGTGGCGGAAGCGTAGCCATGGCCGATGAAGACCTGCGCCGCGGCATCGAACAGCCGCCGCCGCCTTTCTTCCTCGGGCAGCACCGCCGGCCGCCCGGGTTTCGCGCGGGCGGCCACGTCGTCGGCAGATCGCTCCCCTTGACTAATTTAGCAAACTCCATAGTTTCGTAATCCGGAGAAACCAACCGGTTTCCAAATCCTACCTTGCGCCCAACCGGGCAGACGTCGCAACCCCGAATTACCGTTCGCACTCGAGAGATCCGCACGCATGCCTCATCGCCCGCTCACGTCCCGCCGCGTGCGCGCCGTGCCGCCCCCGCTTGGGACCGCTCTGCTGGTGGCCAGCCTGCTGGCCGGATGCGGCAAGCCGGCCAAACCGCCCCCGCCGCCGCCGGCCGCGGTGGATGTGGTGACACTGCACGGCGCCCCGGTGGTGATCACCACGGAGCATCCGGGCCGCATCACCGCCCATCGCGTGGCCGATATCCGCCCGCAGGTGAGCGGGGTGATCCTCAAGCGCCTGTTCACCGAGGGTGATGTGGTCCGGCAAGGCCAGCCGCTGTATCAGATCGATCCGCGCCCTTATGAGGCGAGCCTGGCCAGCGCGCGCGCGACCCTGGCCAAAGCCCGCGCCGCCGTGGTGGCCGCGCGGCTGATGGTGAAACGCTACCGGCCATTGGCCAAAGCCTTCGCCGTGAGCAGCCAGGATATGGATAACGCGGTCGCCAGCCTGGCACAGGACGACGCCGATGTGGCCAGCGGCGAAGCCTCCGTCCGCACCGCCGAGATCAACCTGGCCTATACCCGCCTTGCCGCCCCTATTGCCGGCCGCACCGGCCGGTCCAACGTGACCGAAGGTGCGCTGGTGACCGCCGAACAGACCACCGCCCTGGTGACGGTGACGGAGCTGGACCCGATCTACGTGGATGTGCCGGAAACCAGCGCCACGCTGCTGCGGCTGAAGCGGGAATATGCCGCCGGCGCGCTGGAGCGGGAGCCGGACGGCTCGGCTGCCGTATCCCTGGTGCTGGAAGACGGCTCCGTCTATCCGCAACAGGGCAAGCTGCTGTTCTCCGAGGTGAACGTGGATGCCTCCACCGGCTCGGTGATCCTGCGGGCGCTGTTCCCCAATCCGGATGGGCTGCTGCTGCCGGGGATGTTCGTGCGCGAGGATATTCGCGAAGGCATCCGCCAGAACGCCCTGCTGGTGCCGCAGCGGGCCGTGACGCATGATTCCCGCGGCCTGCCGACCGCCCTGGTGGTGGGCGCCGACGATCATGTGGCCCAGCGCACCCTGCAAACCGACCGCGCCATCGGCACGGATTGGCTGATCACCGGCGGGCTTTCACCCGGCGATCGGGTGATCGTGGCCGGGCTGCAACAGGCCAGACCCGGCGCGCTCGTCACTGCGCGCGAGGTCACCATCGATGGCGCCGCGGTCAAGCCCGTGGCACCGGCCACCACGCCCACCCCAGCCCCGCAGCACTAGGCGCCGCTCATGTCAGGCTTCTTCATCAGCCGGCCGGTGATGGCCTGGGTGCTCGCGATCATCATGATGATCGCAGGCGGGCTCGCCATCACCACCCTGCCCGTCGCGCAATACCCCTCCATCGCGCCGCCGGCCATTTCCATTACCGTGACCTATCCCGGCGCCTCGGCGGAAACGGTGCAGAGCACGGTGGTGGAGGTGATCGAGCAGCAGCTCAGCGGCATCGACCACCTGCTGTATTTCACCTCGGAGTCCGACAAGGACGGCTCGATCACCATCACCTTGTCCTTCGCGCAGGGCACGGACCCCGACATCGCCCAGGTTCAGGTGCAGAACAAGCTTCAGCTCGCCGAGCCACGCCTGCCGCAGGTGGTGCAGCAACAGGGGATCCAGGTGGCCAAGGCCACCAAGAACTTTCTGATGGTGCTGGCACTGGTTTCCACCGATGGACGGCTCAAAACCGGGGATCTGGGCAACTTCATTGCCTCCAACGTGGAGGATCCGATCAGCCGCACCCAGGGCGTGGGCGGCGACCAGTTGTTCGGCAGCGAATACGCCATGCGGATCTGGCTGGATCCGGCCAAGCTGCAGGCCTATGCGCTGACCACCGCCGATGTTTCCGCCGCGATCGCCGCGCAGAACGTTCAGGTGGCGTCCGGCGAACTGGGCGGCCTGCCGGCGGTGGCGGGCCAGCAACTGGATGCCACCATCATCGGGCCATCCTATTTCAGCAGCCCGGCGCAGTTCGAGAACGTGCTGGTGAAGGTCACGTCCAGCGGCGCGCGGGTGCGCGTGCGCGATGTCGGCCGTGTGGAGCTCGGACCGGAACAATTCGGCTTCAGCGCGGCGTTCAGCGGCAAGCCGGCGGCAGCACTGGCCATCCGGCTGGCAAGCGGCGCCAACGCGCTGCAAACCGTGGACAATGTGCGCGCCACGGTGGAGAAGCTGCGGCCGAATTTTCCGCCCGGCGTGGATGTCGCCTACCCTTATGATACCACGCCGTTCGTGCGCCTTTCGATCCACGACGTGATCGTGACGCTGGCGACCGCGATCTTCCTGGTGTTCCTGATCATGTTCCTGTTCCTGCAAAGTTTCAGGGCGACGCTGATCCCCACCATCGCGGTGCCGGTGGTTCTGCTGGGCACCTGCGGCGTGCTTTCCATCGCCGGGTATTCCATCAACAGCCTCACNNATGCAGCAGATCACCGGCGCGCTGGTGGGCATTGCCATGGTGCTGTCGGCAGTGTTCCTGCCGATGGCTTTCATCTCCGGCTCGATCGGGGTGATCTACCGGCAATTCTCCATCACGATCGTGTCCGCCATGGTGCTGTCGGTGGCCACCGCCCTGGTGCTGACGCCGGCGCTGTGCGCCACCATCCTCAAGCGCGGCGCGCATGAGAAAACCCGCGGCTTCTTCGGCTGGTTCAACCGCAATTTTACCCGCGCCTCCACAGCCTATCGCGGCGGCGTGGCCGGCATGCTGCGGCGGCCGGTGATCTTCATGGTCGGCTTCCTTGGCATCATTGCAGTGATGGCCGTCGTGTTCCTGCGCATTCCTCAAGGGTTTCTGCCCGATGAGGATCAGGGCGTGCTGTTCGTGCAAGTCACCACGCCACCTGGGGCGACGTCGAACCGCACGCAACTGGTGCTGGACGAGGTCGTCCGCTACCTGATGCACGACGAATCCGCCGTTGTTGCCAACGTTCTGGACATCAACGGTTTCGGCTTCGCCGGACACGGCCAGTCATCGGGCCTGTGCTTTGTGAAGCTGAAGGATTGGTCACAGCGCCCTGGCGATGCGGGCAGCGTGTTCGCGCTGGCGCGCCGGGCGCAGAGGCATTTCTTCGGCATCAAGGATGCGCTTGTGTTCGCCTTCGTGCCGCCGGCGGTGCTGGAACTGGGCAACGCCACCGGTTTCGATTTCGAACTGATGGACAATGCCAAGCTGGGGCACGCGGCGCTGATCCATGCGCGCGACGATCTGCTGGCGATGGCGGCCAAGGACAAGCTGATCGTGGGTGTGCGGCCCAATGGCCTGAGCGATGAGCCGCAATACCGGCTGCTGATCGACTCCGAAAAAGCCTCCGCGCTGGGGGTGACGCTGGCCGACATCAACAGCCAGCTTTCGGCGGCGTGGGGCTCGGCCTATGTGAACGATTTCGTCGATCAGGGGCGCGTCAAGCGCGTGTATATCCAGGGCGAAGCCGCCGCGCGCATGCTGCCGGGGGATTTCGATCATTGGTATATCCGCAATAGCGCTACGGTTTCGCCCACCGGCGGCACGCTGACCAGCGCGGACCAGATGGTGCCGTTCTCGGCGTTCGCGCATGGCGAATGGACGACCGGTTCGCCCAAGCTGGAGCGGTATAACGGCGTCTCGTCGGTGGAGATCCTGGGCGCGCCGGCGCCGGGGCAAAGCACCGGCACGGCCATGATGGAGATGGCAAAACTGGCCGCCCGCCTGCCGCCCGGGTTCGGCTATGAATGGACAGGGCTATCGTACGAGGAACAGCAATCCGGATCGCAGACGACATTGCTGTATGCCTTGTCGCTGCTCGTGGTGTTCCTGTGCCTGGCGGCACTTTATGAAAGCTGGACGATCCCGACCGCGGTGATCCTGGTGGTGCCGCTGGGCATTGTGGGCGTGGTGCTGGCCACGTTCCTGCGCGGGTTGGACAACGACGTGTATTTTCAGGTGGGGCTGCTGACCACGATCGGCCTGGCTTCGAAGAACGCGATCCTGATCGTGGAATTCGCCAAGGCGAATTTCGATGAGGGCATGTCGCTGGCCGGTGCGGCGCTGCACGCCGCGCGCACGCGGCTGCGGCCGATCCTGATGACGTCGCTGGCCTTTATCCTGGGCGTGCTGCCGCTGGCACTTTCCACGGGCGCGGGCGCGGGATCGCAGAACGCGATCGGCACGGCGGTGGTCGGCGGCATGCTCTCGGCCACCTTCCTCGCAATCTTCCTGGTGCCACTGTTTTTCGTGGTGGTGCTGCACGTGTTCCGCGTCAGGCCGGGAAAGCCGGGGGAGGAAGAGTAAGATGTTCTTTTTTGAAAAAAAGAACCAAAAAACTTTTACCCCTTCGCCCTCGCCAGCGATCCGACACCGGCGGAAGGGCGCGTACCTGAACAGACAAAAGTTTTTTGGTTCTTTTTTTCAAAAAAGAACATTCTTTCTGTGCTTGCTTTCGTCGTGCACCCTCGCCCCTCCCTACAAACAACCCAGCCTGCCCGTGCCGGCCACCTACCCCGGCGCGAGCTTGGCAGAGCCCGCCAAAAGCCTGGCGTGGCAGCAATTCTTCACCGATCCCGCGCTGAAGCGACTTCTCGCCATCGCGCTGCGGGAGAACCGCGATGTGCGGACCGCCGCGTTCGATGTGGCGCAGGCGAAGGCGCAGTTCCGCGTGCAGCGCGCGGCCTTGTTCCCGAGCCTGAACGTGACGGGCGTGGGGGAATATGAGGGGCTTTCCCAGAGTGGTCTGGTGGGCGGCACCAGCGCTTCCAGCACCGCCACGCCCACCGGCGCCAGCGGCGGCACGTTCCGGTATTACACGCTTTCCGCCGGCACGACCTCCTACGAGCTGGATCTGTTCGGCCAGCAGCGGTCTCTGACGCGCCAGGCGTTCGAGAAATATCTGGCGCAGGGCGAAAACCAGCGGGCGGTGGCGCTGACGGTGATCGGCGATGTCGCCACCGCCTACATCACGTGGCTGGCGGACCAGGAGCTTCTGCGTGTGACGCAAGATACGCTGCGGACGCAGGATGATTCGGTACGGCTCACGCAGGCCGAGTTCGACCACGGCGAGGCGACGCTGCTGTCGCTGCGGCAAGCCCAGACGGCGGCGCTGAGCGCGCGTGCCAACCTGGCGCAATATCGGCGTGCCGTGGTTCAGGATGCCAATGAGATCGCCCTGCTGATCGGCGCGCCGGTGCCGGCCGACCTGCCGCCGCGCGCACCGTTCGGGGCGCAGACGTTGATGGCCGACCTGCCCGCGGGCCTGCCCGCGGATCTGTTGACGCGCCGGCCGGACATCCGCAAGGCGGAGCACACGCTGCGGGCGGACAATGCCGATATCGGGGCGGCGCGGGCGGCGTTTTTTCCGCAAATTCAGCTGACCGGGTCGGGCGGGTTGTCCAGCCTGCAGTTCGACAAGCTGTTCACGCCCGGCGCGCTCACCTGGAGCTTCGCGCCGCAGATCACCGTGCCGATTTTCACCTTCGGCCAGACGCAGGGCAACCTGGATGCGGCGAAGGCGCAGCGCGGGATCGATGTCGCAGCGTATGAAAAGGCGGTGCAGACCGCTTTCCATGACGTGGCCAACGCGCTGGCGGCGCGGGCGACGTATGTAGATCAGGTGCAGGCGCAATCCCGCGATGTGGATGCGGCGGCCGATTACGATCGGCTGGCGAAGATGCGCTTCAAGGCCGGCATAGATAATTTCCTCACGGCGCTGGATGCGGAGCGCACTCTGTATGCCGCGCAGCAAACACTGGTGCAGGCGCGGGAGGCGCAGTTGCAGAATTTGGTGTCGCTGTATCAGTCGTTGGGGGGCGGGTGGTAGGGGGCGAACGGCCTATCCGGAAGCTGCCTTGAACCTCGCAACAATTGCTGGGTCTCGCGCGGCGGCCAGAAGCGTTGGCCAGTCATCCGGGGGATTGCCGGACGCAAGCATGCGGGAGAAGACCGCATAGGGGTCAGTCGCCGCGCCCGCCTTGCGTAATGTTTCGCGGTCGTTCACCCACGCGTAGACGATGATGCGCGCCGTGGAGTCCGCCCGAAAGAACAGTCGAAATCGGTTGCCGGCGAACTTGGCGCGAAACCAATGCCTGTGTGCCGCACCAAGCGTGCTTCCCTGGCGATAGGCCGATGCAAGCGGATCGGCCGGCACTCGTATCAGCATCAGCTCGCGCAGGCTCGCGAGCAGCCGCACATTGGCATTGTGCTGCCAACCCTGCGGATCGGCCTGGCGCGCGCGCTCGGCGGCAAAACTCAGCTTCTCGACCTGATCGACAAACAGGTGATGCCCGAAAAGCCGCCAGCCCTCACGCTCGAGCATGATCCGCTACAGCGCCACCTCACCCTCGATAGGCGCGTCGATGTCTGCCTCGATCCCCTTTGTGGCCGCGATGACGCGCGCGACGAGGTCGGGAGATACGGGGGTAAGCTGCTCGGGCCGTGCGGCAATATCGCGCTCCAACAGTGTCAGGAATGGCGCGAGGGCCGGATCGGATCCTGTGTCGTAGACGGCGTGCACGCTGACGGCACCGTCCTGCACGCGAAATACGATGCGGTCTCCATAGCCGACACCGAGCACCTTGCGGATCGCCCTCGGCACCGTGGTCTGGCCCTTCGATGTGATCGTGCAAACCTCTTCCATCGTATCCTCCGCGCCTGGCGAATGTAAGGCGATATCCTTACGGGCGCCAGAGGAGAGGAAGGCCTTCTTTTTTGAAAAAAAGAAGCAAAAAACTTTTAACCTTTGACGTACTGTGCCGGCGAGTCCGCGACAGCAACGCCGAAAGTTTTTTGGTTCCTTTTTTCAAAAAAGAACACTCTTCCTTACGCGCTATGCGGCTCCCCCGCCATCGCGGCCAGCGCGGTCACCAGAGACGACAAGTGGAATGGCTTCTGCAGCGTGGGAAAGCTGCGGAAGGCCGGGGTGAGCGTGCCGGCGCCGTAGCCGGTGACGAAGGTGAAGGGTTGCCCGCGCGCGGCCAGCACCTCGGCGACAGGGTAGCCGCTGTGGCCGTAGCTGAGGTTCACGTCCAGCAGCGCCACGTCCACCCTCTCGGAGGCGAGCTTTTCCAGCGCGTCCGGCACCGTCGAGACCGGCCCCACCACCCGGCATCCGAGTTCCTGCAGCATGTCTTCCAGCAGCATGGCGACCATCATCTCGTCCTCCAGCACCAGCACGGAGAGGCCGTTCAGGCGGGGAAGTTCACGCTGCATATGCATCAAGGGTCACCGGGGCTTTTCATTACCAACTACGCCGATCGGCGTAGTTGGTTTTCCGGGTTTCCGCCGCGGATGCGAAACTCCCGCGCACCGTTGCCACATTGCCGCACCTAAACAAGTATTTGCGCGCCGTTATTGATCCTTTGCGGCAACCCGGGCACAGTTTGGACAGCCCTTCTCCGCGGAGCGCCCGTGCGTCACCCCCTCCCACGCGGCCGATCGCGGCACGCGGTCAGGCGCCTGCTGGCGCTGATGCTGCTGGGCCCGCTGGCGGCGTGCGGTGGCGGCGGCCATCGCCTTGCCTCTGGTGGCGGGTATCGGCAGGGTGGCGCCTATCGTGTGCCGGGGTCCGCCAGCGACCCGTGGGGGCCGTATATCATGGAAGCCTCTGCCCGCTTTTCCGTGCCGGATCGCTGGATACGCGCGGTGATGCGGCAGGAATCCGGCGGGCGCGAATATCGCAATGGCCAGCCGATCACCTCGGATGCCGGCGCCATCGGGCTGATGCAGCTCATGCCCGCCACCTATGCCGAGCTGCGCGGCCGCTACAGGCTGGGGCCGGATCCCTACGACCCGCACGACAACATCCTGGCCGGCACCGGCTATATCCGTGAACTCTACGATCGCTTCGGCTCGCCCGCGTTCCTGGCCGCCTATGATGCGGGGCCGCAGCGCCTGCAATCGTATATGGATGGCCGCAGCTCGCTGCCGAACGAGACGGTGAACTATCTGGCTTCCGTCGCGCCGAGCCTGGGCCAGGAGCTGCCGATGAGCGGTCCGCTGGCGGCCTATGCCGATCTGGGGGGCTTGCCGCCGAGTGCCGATCCGGTGCCGCAGAGCTATGCGCGCGCGCCGATTTCGCGGTGCTGGCAGGATCCCAACGCCGCCTATGACCCGGATGCGCCGTGCCACGCCGCCCCCGTTCAGCCGCGCCCCGCGCCGCCTGAGGCGGCACAACCCCAGCCCAGGCCGGCCGCGCCGATGCAGGTGGCGGCGCAGCTTCCCCCGCCCGTCGCCTGGGGGCAGGGGGACGCGGCGCCGGTGACGCGGCAAACATATGCACGACCCCAGCCGCAAGCAGCGCCCGGGGCGTGCTGGCACGATCCCGACGCTGCGTACGATCCGGATGCGCCATGCCAGACACAAGCTCCGCCGGCCATGCAGGTTGCACAAGCGCCCGCGCCATCTGCGCCACCGCCGGTGACGCCCCACCGGAGCCTGGGCAATTTGCTGATCCCCTCGGCATCGGCGGCCACGCTGCGGCCCACCATGGCCGGAGCGTGGGCGATCCAGGTGGGCGCCTTCGCAGACCCCGCTCAGGCCCGCCACGTGGCGGATTCCGTGCGCTTCTATGCGCCGCGGCAACTCGCCAGTGCGCGGGTGGTGCTTGGCCCCACCGCGCCCTTCGGCGGGCAGGTGCTGTACCGGGCACGGCTGCTTGGCCTGTCCGCGGAAAGTGCCGCGCGCGCCTGCGGCGCACTCTCGGCCCATGGCCAGGTGTGCGTGACGGTGCCGCCCGGGGGCGCGTAGGCGGAGCCTACCTCACGAAACCCGCATCGTGGCTGCGGTCCCGGATATCGGACCCTTTGACGCCGTCCTCACGATCCTCATCCTCCAGCCGGTCGGCGGGGAAGCTGTGGTCGCCGTGGTCGCGCAACACCTCCCGCTCCAGCCGCCCGGCCGTGCGGTCCACCACATACAGGGTCTTCAGGCCGCGACGTTCCGCCTCCGCCCGCGCGGCATGCACCGCCTGGTCCAGCCGCATCGCATGGCCATCTGCGCCCACGGCCGGCACGGAGCCGCCCTCGGGGCCATAGAACACGATCTCCGTCACCACCGCGTTGGGGTCATCCTCGCCCATCCGCCGCAGCACCAGGGCATGATTGCCGTAATCGGGCACCGGATCGTGGGGCGCCAAGCGTATCACCTCTGTCATGAGCGCTCTCCTCTGGGCAGCAACGGCGCCCCGCCCCCACGGTTGCGCTAACTCCCCCCGGCCGGCCGGGTGGCGTAGAGAACCACCCCCTCCATGGTCATCACGTCCACCCCATCCTGGTTGCGGCACACATAGCGCCGCCTGGCCGAGCCCATCTCCGGGCGGCTGGCGGAGCGCTTCACCTCCAGCGTTTCCACCTCCAGCGTCAGGCTGTCGCCGGGATAGACCGGCTTGCGCCACCGGATGGAATCGATCCCCGGCGAGCCCAGCGACTGCATCCCTTTTTGCTGCATTTCCTGCACCATCATCCGCATCGCCAGCGCACAGGTCTGCCAGCCGCTGATCGAGAGCCGGCCGAAGAAGGGATGCGCGGCGGCGGCCGCATCATCGAGGTGAAAGGGCTGCGGATCGTATTTCCGCGCGAAATCCAGTGCCTCCTCCCGGGTGACCTGGACCGGCCCCAGCATTGCCCGGTCGCCCTGGCGCATGTCTTCCAGATACATCATGGCATTATCCTCGCTTGGCGGGGGCCGGCTCGCTTGCGCCATTATCGTTGCAAGTCCGCTGTCATCAGGTGCACGATGGCGGCTCTGAGGAGCCATTGTGCAGGATACACCACCATGCCAGTCACGGGTATCGGCGGCTTGTTTTTTCGTGCGCGCGATCCCGCGGCGCTCACGTCCTGGTACGAAGCGCAGTTCGGCATCACCGGTTACGACTGGCAGCAGCAAGCCGGCCCCACGGTGTTCGCGCCGTTCGCTCACGACACGGCTTATTTCCCGCCGGCCCAGAGCTGGATGGTCAATCTCCGTGTGAGCGGGCTGGACGCCATGCTGGCAAAGCTGCGCGCCTCGGGCATCGCCATCACCACCGATCCAAGCTGGGATACGCCGGACACCGGACGGTTCGCGCGGATATACGACCCCGAAGGCAATCCGATCGAATTGTGGGAGCCGCCGGTTTCCTCACCCCCAGACCCGGGCTAAGCACCGCCCATGCAAAGACTTATGGACGGCTACCACCGCTTCCGCAGCCACGGCTGGCCCAGCGCCCGGCAAAGCTTTGAATCCCTGGCCGAACATGGCCAGCATCCCCATGCGCTGGTGGTTGCCTGCGTCGATAGCCGGGTGGACCCGGCGGTGATCTTCGACACCCCGCCGGGGCAGATCCTGACGATCCGCAACGTGGCCAACCTGGTGCCACCCTATGCGCCGGATGCCGCCTATCACGGCACCAGCGCGGCGCTGGAATTCGGCGTACGCGTGCTTCACATCCCGCATCTCGTGGTGCTCGGCCATGGCCAATGCGGGGGCGTGCAGGCCCTGCTGGAAGGGCCGGCCGGCGGGCTGGACTTCGTCTCCCAGTGGATGTCGATCGCTTCACCCGCACGCAGGGTGGCACTGGCCTGCGACAGCCCCGGCGAGCGCCAGCAAATGTGCGAGCATGAATGCATCAAGGTCTCGTTGCAGAATCTGCTCACTTTCCCGTGGATCGAAAGCCGCGTGCGATCCGGCGCGCTGACGCTGCACGGCGCATGGTTCGCGATCCGCACCGGCATGCTGACGCTGCTGCAGACGGATGGCACCTTCGCGCCACCCTGAAGCCTGCGGCTTCATCCCGGCCATTTCAACCCTTGCGTTCGCACCCGCCATGGGCCGCAGAAAACTTTGCCTGTCGGGCAGACGACCCGCAAATTGCGGCTTGACGCCGGAGTTCCGCGGCGTGATCGTATGTTCAGAATTCAAGGGCGGTCGTTTCGAAATACATGACCTTGAATTGCCGGTCCGACATAAACCCTGCTGCGGTGCAGCAGATGATCCCTGAAGGTTCGCATGATCTGCCGCCGGGGAAGGTATATCGCGCAGAATATGTTCGCTAAAACGATACCGTAACGTTATAGGTTCCGGACAGGGTGCTCCGGGCCGTTTGGAATGGCCGTGTGATGCGGTTGTTTTGAAGGTTGAGGCACCCGCCGCGCCTGCCTAAAGGGCGATATAGTCGATGGGGACCGCAAGATGTCAGCAACAATGACCCACGCCGCGCCGGGTAACCACGCCCGCGCCGGGGCAACGCTGGCCAGCCTGGTATATTGCAGCCGCGCGGTTGGGCCGCTCAGCCCGCCGGACCTGAGCGAACTTCTCCAGACCGCCCGCGCCCGCAACCGCGCCGAATCGATTACCGGCTTGATGCTGTATGACGACAACCGCTTTTATCAGTGGCTGGAAGGCCCGGTCGACAGCGTTGCCCGAATCATGGAGTCCATCAACAAGGACCCGCGGCACACCGACATCCGGGTGCTGGACGACAAGCCGATCGAGAATCGCTTCTTCGCCGACTGGGACATGAAGCTCGCCAGCCCGGATGCGTCCACCGGCGCCTGGGTGCGCGATGTGATCGCCCCGCCGCCGGAACTCACCGAGGATCTGCGCGCCCATCCGGACACCGCTCCCGCCCTGCTCGTCAAGCTCGTGCCGTTGCCGGCTTCGCTGACGCAAGGGTTTGCCGCGTCCACCACCCTTACCCCGCCGCCCGGCCGGGTTGCCTCCGTGCTGCGCGACCTGATGCTCGCCGCCGTGATCCCGCAGCTCGCGGCGCAGCACGGATTGGCGGGACATGCATCGCGGGAATCGGCCGCGCTCACGATCGATCCGCGCACCCCCGAGCTCGTGAGCCGCCTGCTCGCCAGCGATCAGGCGGCCGCTTTGGACTTCATCCGCCATCTGCAAGATGATGGCGGATCGCTCCTGCCGCTCTACGCCACGCTCCTGGAGCCGGCCGCGCGCAGCCTGGGCGATCTGTGGAACGACGATCAATGCTCCGAATTCGACGTGACGCTCGGCCTGTGCCGCATGCAGACGGCGATCCGCCTGATGGGCATCAATGTCGCGCTGCCGCCGCAATCCGCCCTTCTGAAGCCCGCGGTGCTGATCACCCCGGAACCCGGTGAAATCCACCACCTGACCGCGACGCTGGATTCCGATATGTTAAACCGGGCCGGATGGAACCCCTCCACCCAGTTCCCCGATAACGATTCCGCTCTGCAGGACATGGTTTCCGACACCTGGTTCGATGCACTGGACCTTTCGGTGAGTGCCGCTTTCCATCGGGAGCACTGGCTGCCGCGCGTGGCGCACACGATCGAGCTCGCCCGCCACGCCTCGCAGAACCCGGCTCTGGTGGTATTGGTGGGTGGCCGCGCCTTCGTGGAACAGGGTGACGCGGGCCACCAGGTGGGTGCGGATGCCGCCGTGACCACCACGCGTCAGCTTCAATCCGCTATTCTAAACATCCTGCGCCGCAACCGGCACTGAGTCGCCACCGTTTGGCATCCGTGGTCAGCGCGCTGCCGGGGAGTCGCCCGCCCGCAGACAAAAGTTTTTTGCTTCTTTTTTTCAAAAAAGAAGAGTCTTTCTTTCGCAGATGCCGATCCCGGCACCGAGAAGTTTAACCACGACGGCACCAAGGCACGAAGTTCTCACGAAGAAGAACAGTCTTCTTCGTGATTGCCTTTGTGTCTTGGTGCCTTCGTGGTTGGACGTCTTCTTTGCGGAACGAAGGGTCAGTAGCGGTAAAGCTCGTGCTTGAACGGCCCGCTCACCGCCGGAAGGCCCAGATACTCCGCCTGCTTGTTGGACAGTTTCGTGAGCTTGGCGCCAACCTTGGCCAGGTGCAGCGCGGCCACCTTCTCATCGAGGTGCTTGGGCAGCGTATACACCTTCTTCTCGTACTGCCCCGGCTTGGCCTGCCAAAGTTCCAACTGCGCCAGCACCTGGTTGGTGAAGCTGGCGGACATCACGAAGCTGGGGTGCCCCGTGGCGTTGCCCAGGTTCACCAGCCGGCCTTCGGAGAGAACGATCAGGCGCTTGCCGTCGGGGAAGACCACTTCGTCCACCTGGGGCTTCACGTTTTCCCATTTGTAGTTGCGCAGCGCCTCGATCTGGATTTCGCTATCGAAATGGCCGATATTGCACACGATGGCACGGTGCTTCATGGCGCGCATGTGGTCGGCGGTGATCACGTCCACATTGCCGGTTGCGGTGACGAAGATATCGCCGCGCGGTGCGGCATCGTCCATGGTATCGACCTCGTAGCCCTCCATCGCGGCCTGCAGGGCGCAGATCGGATCGACTTCGGTGACGATCACCCGGCAGCCGGCATTGCGCAGGCTGGCAGCCGAGCCTTTGCCCACATCGCCGAAGCCGGCGACCACGGCGATCTTGCCTGCCATCATCACGTCCGTGCCGCGGCGGATGCCGTCGACCAGGCTTTCCCGGCAGCCATAGAGATTGTCGAATTTCGACTTTGTGACGCTGTCGTTGACGTTGATCGCGGGCGTGAGAAGCTTGCCGGCTTTGGCCATTTCCCACAGCCGGTGCACGCCGGTGGTGGTCTCCTCGGAGATGCCGCGCACATCGGCCAGCATCTCGGGGTAGGAGTTGTGCATCAGCAGGGTCAGGTCGCCGCCGTCATCGAGGATCATGTTCGGCGTCCAGCCATCCGGCCCGCGGACCGTCTGCTCGATACACCAGTTGAACTCCTCCTCGTTCATGCCCTTCCAGGCGAAGACCGGCACGCCGGCGGCGGCAACGCCCGCGGCGGCATGATCCTGGGTGGAGAAGATGTTGCAGGAGGACCAGCGCACCGTGGCGCCGAGCGCCGTGAGCGTTTCGATCAGCACCGCCGTCTGGATGGTCATGTGCAGGCAGCCGGCGATTCGGGCGCCGGCGAGCGGCTGGCTGGCGCCGTATTCCTCGCGCAGCGCCATCAGGCCGGGCATTTCGTCCTCGGCCATGGAGATTTCCTTGCGCCCCCACTCCGCCAGAGAGAAATCGCGGACCTTGAAATCCTGGGTCACGTTGGTGTCGGGCATGTCGGCGCTCTCCAGCGGGTAAGGCAATAGGTCATTCAGTCGTGAGCGGACGCTTAACAGCACCGCCCTGCATGACAAAGCGCACATGTTCCAAAATCCGCACATCCTGCGTCGGATCGCCCTGTACGGCGATAACATCCGCGTAATATCCGGGCTGGATCGCGCCCACCCTGTCCTGCCAGCCCATCAGCTTGGCCCCTTCCAAGGTGGCCGCGCGGATCGCTTCGATGGGCGTCATGCCCCATTCCACCATTTTTGCAAACTGTTTGGCGTTATCGCCGTGCGGATACACGCCGGCATCCGTTCCGAAGGCCAGGTAGCTGTCGGCCGCGTGGGCGCGCCTGAAACTCTCCCGCTGGCGGCGGCCGATGGTTTTTTCCTTGTCGATCGTCTCCTGGAGCATGCCGGCCTTCAGCCCGCTGCCCAGGATGTAGTCGTCATTATAGATGTCGAACACCAGATACGTGCCGTGCTGCTTGGCAAGGCGAATGCCTTCGTCATCGATCAGGCTGGCATGCTCCACGCTGTCCACCCCGGCCAGAATGGCGTCCTTAATCGCCTGGGTGCCATGCGCGTGCGCCGCCACCTTGCGGCCGGACATATGCGCCTCCGTCACAATCGCCTGCATTTCTTCCAGCGAATATTGCTCGGCGCCAGGCGAATCGCCTTTGGACAGCACCCCGCCGGAGGCCATGATCTTTATCAGGTCTGCCCCATATTTGACGTTTTCCCGCACCTTGGCGCGGGCCGCCCACGGCCCGTCCGCCACGCCGCCAGACCTGTCATGATATTCATCCTGTCATGATATTCATACGGCAGCAGATTATCGTCCGCGTGCCCGCTGGTAATGCCCAAAGGCGGGCCGGAGACCAGCATGCGCGGCCCGTCTATGTCGCCCGCATTGATGCCGTCCCGCAGCGCCACGTCGGAAAAGCCGGGCGCGCCGACATTGCGCACGGTGGTGAAACCCGCGCGCAGCGTAATCCGCGCATTGCGCACGCCAATCACGGTCTCGCGCGGAATGGACACGCCCAGGCCCTGATAGCCCGCATGGCTGGGGTCGCTGGTCAAATGCACATGCGCGTCGATCAGCCCGGGCAGGCAGGTGGCCTTGATGTCCAGCGGCGTGGCGCCGGCCGGCACCGTGATGCTGCCCGCGGGCCCGCTATCGGTCACCACGCCATTCTGGAACAGCACCATCTGGTCCGTCAGCATGCGCCCGGCCCGCACATCCAGCAGCTTGCTGCAACGCACCGCGCCCGTGGCCGCGGCTTGCGCGCCGGAGGCGACCACCAGGCCAACCAGAAATGCTGGTATCCACACGGCTCGCCTCCGTCATTGCGGCGCCGACCCTGCCGCGCTTCTGGCCGAAAGGAAAGGCCGTCGGCCCGCAATGGTCTGCCATATGGAGAAGCCCGGTTTCATGTCGTTCATCCGGTGAATATCGGTGTAAATGGAACATGTCGGCAAATGACGCAGTAGGTAAACATGGTCCCGATACAATCCAGGCCCGAGCTTCCGCTCTATCGCCTCTACATACTCCGGGCTGCGTATCTCCTGGTTGGTTTGGGGCAGGGCGCGAAAACGTGGCGGGCGATCCTGCATCACACGCAGCCGTGGGATTTCTGGCATGGCGTCGGAATGAGCTTCTTTGGCGCCCTTACGCTGCTCTGTCTCCTCGGCGTGCGGTATCCGGTCAGGATGATGCCGCTACTGATCTTCGAATTCACCTGGAAGCTCATCTGGGTGCTGGCAGCGTGGCTCCCCCCATACCTGGCCCACACGCTGGACTCCGACACCGCCGATTCGTTCTCCGGCATCTTCCCCGGCATCGTGGTCGTCCCGCTCGTGCTTCCGTGGACATATCTCTGGAAGACATACGTAACAACCCCGGGCGACCGATGGCGGTAGCTATTCATCCGGACGTATCGTTTCCAACCGTAGCCTGGGTTTTACCCCATAGGCGCTAAAATAACGNNTATCTTAGCGCCTATGGGGTGAAGTCGACATTGGCGAACTGGAGGTTCACAACATGCCGGACCGGCGCCGATAACAATTGAAAGCGGGGACTTCGTTCTGGTGCCCGCCATTCAGCATGGCTTTCGCGCCCCATGTCGGGATGCCACCATTCTCTCCGCGCCCGAACAGCGAACCGGATGAGACCGGCGGAGCCTGGACTCGGATAGGCGGGAGGTAACGAGCTTCAAAAAGTCAGCCGGGCGGAAAGCCTTGTGCGCTGATCGGTCTGCGCCGTGGCGTCTCCGCCCGGCTCGTGTTTCTGCAGCGCGCGCCAGATCTCGGCATCGCGCTCGTAAAAATCCGGGCGGAATTGTAGCGCGCCGGCGGCGTCCACGAAGGCGGTCTGATACACCACGAATACCGGCACCGGCGTGGGAAGGTCGTGGCGGGTGGTGGTGCCAATCGCGATACCCTGGTTTACGCTGTCGATCGGTTCGCGCAGCAGCAAGGCGGCAAGGTCGCGGGGGTTCTGTACCCGGATGCATCCGTGGCTGATGCGGCGATTGTCACGCTTGAAGATATATCTATCCGGCGTGTCGTGCAGATACACGTCGAATCGGTTCGGCATGTCGAACATCAGCAGCCCAAGTCCAGCCTCGGGTCCGGGCAGTTGCTCGGCCTCGCCGCCGGGCAACATGACCATGTGGTTGTGGGCAAGATAGGTCGGGTCCCGACTGATCTTCGGCAGGATTTCGGCATCGACGATGTCCTTCGGAATCACCCAGGGAGGATCGAAAAAACTGGCGTCGATGGTGGCGCGAAACTCCGGGGTCTGATTGCGCCTGACATCTTCGCCGACGACGACCCGCGTCGAGAAAATCGGCCGGTTGGCGCGATACAGGACGAGTCGCTGGTCGGCCACATTCACCCAGGCCCGCTCCGGCGGCAGCGACCGCGGCAGCCAGCGTTGGCGTTCCAGCCCGACCTCGATCGTTCGCAGGCGGTTCGTATCCACCTTGTGCCCGGAAGCCGCACTGGCGCGATAGGCCCGCAACGCCTTCAGCAGCGCCAGGTAGGTCGGCGTCTTCGGCGCCAGCGCATCGATGGCGGCGCCCGGGTCGGGGCTGAGGGTCGCGGCATCGAGGGCCGCCGCCACATCGATCGGCGAGGGCGTCAGCACCTGGTCATCGCTGCGGCGCTCCACCGGCACGGCGCCACGGGCCAGCGCGTCCGCGTAGGTCAGGAAGGCGTCAGACAGCAGCAAGTCGCGATCGAGCGGCGGCAATTCCGCTCGGTGCCGCAGCAGGTCGGCGTGGAACAGATCCGGCGCCAGGCCCTGGTCGCCGGCGCGCAACACCGCCTCCACCAGCGATTTCGTCGCCGCTGGCTGACTTGTCCAGACGGGCTCGAAGCCATGGCGCGCATAAAAACGCCGCAGCAAGGCGGCATTCAGCGGGACGCCAGCCACCACCACCCCGGAAGCGTCGTCGATCCGGGCGCCCAGTTCCGTGTTGGCCTGCTGCGCCGCGCCCTGGCCCGTATCGGGCTGGGAAACCAGGTCGCACGCATTCAACGCACAAGCCGCGACCAAAGCGATCATGCCGCGTGCAACCGTGCTGCGTGGGGAACGTTGACCGCAGGCGAACATCAAAGGTGTTCGGCGGCCGAAGCTGACCGCAAGGGACAGCGTGTACAGTCGTATCATGCTTCGGCCTTTGAATGCTCACGGACTAACGACTTGACTTTCGAATCAGATTTCCACCTCAATTCCATGTTAGTAGGAGCATTCCCATGAAGGAGTACCGGATGGCATCCGTGTCCAAAGCAATGGCGTATCGCAAGCTTGTCCGTGGTGCGGCAATACTTGCCGTGTTGGTCCCCGTGGGACTCCTCGGGGCCTGTGCCGACACCCCCCCGCCGCCCCCGCCGCCGCCCCCACCAAC
>PKZM01000160.1:472-12935 GCA_003133065.1 Acetobacteraceae bacterium | reverse complement strand
GCCAGCAACCCGGATCGAAAGAGGCGCACAAGTTCCGTCACCTCGAAGCTATCAGCCATTGTTCTGTATCCGCTCTGAGGGGGGGGGGCGCTGATTGGGGCCGAATCCAGGAATCTGTCAACGCTGATCAAGAGTTTTCTCTGGTGCAAAATTCTTGATTTTCGCGGCGCTGACCAGGCCGGTTGTAGCGGACTCCGTCCTCGTGCGACGTTGCCAGGTATGGGGGTGAGCAGGTGGCCTTTAGTCGGGTGACGGCACTGCATGCTGGCTTGAACAGCGAGCGCTTCGCCGGTCTTCTTTTGTATAGGCGTAACACTGTCCTCCACCCTGTCGCCGCAACCGTGAATTGCCTCGTGGGCTGCGTTCTAAGCGGCTACACCGAGCCAATGCCCGTCCTGATAGCGCGTGCTCGAGCTGCCATAGCTGAGTTGCCTGGTCCGCCTACTCCACTCCGCAGCGAATACATCAGCGTGGTGGACGCCTACCTTGAAGCCGTAGAAACCGAGATCGGGAAAAAGGACTGACGCCCTTCGACATGTTGCATAATTCTTGAGATACGCAAGGAAGCCGTTCAGGCAAGCGGCTTATCTACGCCGCGCTCCCACAGATTCTCGAAATCCCCTGCTCCAATTGACTCTAGCTGCGCCTGGGCGGCGACAGACATAAACGGGCCATGGACGATTGAAACGCATGGAAGACCGCCCCGCGCCTCCAACTCAATGCTATTTCGCTCTAGGTGCCCGTCCTCAAACACCTCCACGGACCGCAAAACCACATCGCGGGTTGGGTCAACCTCATAGTGCGACCACAGCGGTTCGCCCGCCGGGACTTCGTCGTCGGGCCAGCGACCGCGAAAGTAGTTGAGCATGCTCCCTCCTGCCTTCATCCTGCTGACGACGAGTGACATGTGGGACCGGCGACTATACACTTTCCTTGGTTTGGTGATGAATAAACTAGCTCTGGCGTTGTTCGTTCTCGGGTCATCCCTGATAGCCACGACGCCAGCCGACACCTCAACTCCCACTGAGGGCGCTATTATCCCGTGCGAACTGGCCAGCAATCAACGCATGGCCAACTTTAGGGGCGCCGAACCGCTTGGGCACTCAGAGTCAGCCGCCCTGCTCTTTTTCTGCCTCGCCAGCAAAACAACCGACAATGCGTCGCTCCAGAGCAATCTGCTGAAGGGGACTGTGCGGCTGAGCGGAACAGAAAGGTGGCATAACGCCATTCAAAAGTCCCATGCGGAAGTCGGCTTGACGTGCACCTCCGCCTACGGCGATCCTCGCGTTTATGCGTCGCAAAAGTCATATGCGAAACATTAGCTTTTGCGGTAACATTTGCGAATCGCCGATGTAGTAATAACATTGCCCGCGCGTTATGCAATGCTTAATATAATTACCCTCAGGGTAACCATTTAGCGATAAGCATCCTTATGCTACTTTTCTGTTCCGCTCAGCCGCACAGGCCTAAGCCAGCGCTGCCGGCGCATAGAGCCCGACCCGCAGGGACGCGCCAAAAGAAAGGCTTGACGGAATTATGTCAAAACTGTCATATTCATTGCAATGACACCGCCGGATCGGCATAGGGGCCAACCGGCTGACAAGGGACGCGCGACCGGGCAGGCGCCTCGCCCCATCTCTGGGTCGGGAGCAGCAAGGACGACATTTCGGAGCTGCCCCTGGAGGTAAAGGCGTCGTTCGGCATGCGGCTTTACGAGCTTCAGCAGGGCGGCACGCCGCTGGACATGAAGCCGGTGACGCAGTTCGGGGCAGGGGTCTACGAGTTACGGGAGAGCTTCGACACCAACGCCTACCGCGTCGTCTATGTCGTGAAACTCGGGAAGGCGCTCTACGTGCTGCACGCCTTCATGAAGAAATCGAAGTCGCGCATCGGTCTTCCGAAACCCGATGCGGCGCTGATAGAGGCTCGCCTGAAGCGGGCGCGTGAACTGGACAAGGGAGGCTGACCATGGATGAGATCCGGCACGAGAGCAGCAGCGGCAACGTCTTCGCCGACATGGGCTTCAGCCCTGCCGAGGCCGAGGAGCTGACGGCGAAGAGCATCCTGATCCTCGCCATGAAGAAAATCATCGCCGAGCGCGCCCTGACCCAGAAGGCGGCGGCGAAGGTCTGCGGCACCGACCAGCCCACTCTCTCGAAGGTGCTGCACGGCCGCATGGAGAGCGTGACGATCGACCGCCTCGCGAGCTGGCTGACCAATCTCGGCCAGGACATCGAGATCACGATCAGGCCGGCCCCGAAAACCCGCCACGGCCGTCTGCACGTCGCGGCGGCGGCATGACGAAGCAGCCGGCCGGCGCTGCCCTTCTTTTCAGCTGCTCAGGCTTCCGGCCATGCGCTTGCCCTGATGCTTGACGATCATGCCATCAAGCAAGTCCTCGTCGTNNCCGTCGGCGAGGACGCAATGAAAAACCAAAAGAAAGAAGTTCTTTTTTGAAAAAAAGAACCAAAAAACTTTTATCCATTCAGGCCCGGCTGCAAATCCACCCGACACCCAAACAAACAAAAGTTTTTTGCTTCTTTTTTTCAAAAAAGAAGAACCTCCTTCCCTACGCCGGCAACACCCCGCTCTTCTTCGCCGCATATGTCGCCAGCAAATCCATCAGATCGGGCGAAAGGCAATCATACGTCGCCAGCCCAACATCATGCAGCTTCGCACGTACCGCGCCCATCTTTTCCGGATGCACGCCACCCTCGATCACCGAGGACACGAACGCGGCAAATCCCGCCGGCGCCCAGCCAGGCTCCGGGCTCAGCTCCACGTGAATGAAATCCAGCCCCTTGAACGCATGCTCGCGCTCCACCGGCCCATACAAATGCACGCCGCACACCTTGCACGCATGCCGCTGGATCAGCGCCGAAGGGTCCACCACGGCCAGCTTGTCGCCATTCTCCAGCACGCGCACCTTGCCCTCCGGCACCACCCCCACCACGGAGAACATCGCACCTTCCGGCTTCCAGCATTTGGTACAGCCGCAGGCATGGTTGAACAGAACCTGGCTGTCGATCGCCACCTTCACGGGGTTCTCGGTGCAATGGCACACCAGCGTGCCGCCGGCGAAACCCTCGCCAGCCGGAGTGAGGCCGCCGTCGATGGACGGATGCAAATGAAGCGCTTCAGACATGGATATCCTCCGATCCGCCGCGCCTGTGCCGCACACCCATGCAGGCCCGCGCGGCCAATTCCGGGCGGACCCTGAACCCATGGCCGCCCGTGGTCTATTCGACTCAAGTGGGGGGGTGCGGCTCCGCGCCCGGCGGCGCACGCAGCGGACCCGCATCCCGCGGCGACCGGCCGTGCAGCCGCCAGCGATCCAGCGTCAGATACACGATCGGCGTGGTATACAGCGTCAGCGCCTGGCTGAAGATCAGGCCCCCCACGATCGAAATCCCTAAAGGCTGGCGCAATTCGCTGCCCTCGCCAAAGCTGAAGCACAGCGGCAGCGCGCCCAGCAGCGCCGCGCATGTCGTCATCATGATCGGCCGGAAGCGCATGGCGGCCGCCTGGAAGATCGCATCCCGGCTGGACATTCCCTCCTCGCGCTCGGCGGAGAGAGCGAAATCGATCATGAGTATGGCGTTCTTCTTCACGATGCCGATCAGCAGGATCACCCCGATCAATGCAATGATGGTGAACTGAATCCCGAACAGCATCAGCGCCACCACCGCACCCACCCCGGCCGAGGGCAGGGTGGACAGAATGGTGATCGGGTGCACGAAACTCTCATACAGCAGCCCAAGCACGATATAGATCGCCACCAGCGCCGCGGCCACCAGAACCAGCTCGTTGCTCAGCGACTGCTCGAACACCGCCGCCGTGCCGGCGAACCCGCCCACCAGATCGCTCGGCATATGGATCGCCTGCACCGCGCGCGCGATCGCCGCCTGCGCGTCGCTCAACGATTTGTTGGCCGGCAGGTTGAACGAAATTGTGCTTGCCACGAACTGGCTCTGGTGGTTCACCGCCAGCGGCGTGTTCGCCGGCCCATATGTCACAAAAGCGGAAAGCGGAACCATCGTCTCCGCGCTGGTCGCCACCGCCGCCCCGCTGGAAGCCGTGCCCTTGCCCGTACTGGCAATGGCCGATTGCGCCGCCGTGCGCACCGCATTGTTCGCGGCCGTGCTGGCGGCAGCACTGGCACCCGACGCAGTGTTTTCCGCCAGCGACACCACGTGGCTGGCCAGCGCCGTGCCCGTATTGGATTGCGAATCCTCATAGGCGGACAGCACAGGCTGGGCCGGCGGGGTTGCCGCCACATTCGCCGTCGGCACCGCGGTCGCCGCCCCATAGGAGACCGACCCGCCCGCCAGCGCCGAGCTCTGCGCACCACTCGCCGTGCCGCCGGAGGTGCTCACCCAGATCTGCTTCAGCATCGATGGGCGCTGCCAATATTGCGGCGCCACCTCCATCACCACATGATACTGGTTCAGCGCATTATAGATGGTCGATACCGAACGCTGGCCGAATGCATCATACAGATTATTATCGATCTGATACATCGTCAGCCCCAGGCGTGAGGCCGTATCGCGATCCACCACCAGGTTCGTCTCAAGCCCGCCCTGCTGCTGATCCGAACTCAGGTCAGTGAAGGTCTTGTCCTTCTCCAGCGCCGCCAGCAATTTCGGCGACCACTCATACACCTCGGCCGTATTGTCGCCCAAAATCGTATATTGATATTGCGCATTGCTCTGCCGCCCGCCCACGCGGATATCCTGAACCGCCTGCAAATACAGCCGCCCGCCCGGCACCACCGCCAGCTTCCGCCGCAGCCGCGCCATCACCACATCCAGCGAATCACGCGCGCCCTGCGGCTTCAGCGACACATAGATACTGCCGCTATTGGTCTGCGACGATCCGCCGCCGCCGCCGGAGCCCGTAAAGCCCACCACGTTCGTCACCGCCGGATCGTGCTGCACGATCGCCATCATCTGCGTCAGCTTCTTGCTCATCAGCTGGAAGGATATCTGCTGGTCCGCCTGCATGTTGCCCGTCAGCCGCCCGGTATCCTGCTCGGGGAAGAACCCTTTGGGGATGATCATGATCAGCCACACATTCAGCCCGATCGTGGCGAACAGGATCAGCAGCACCACGACACTATGATCGAGTGCCACAGCCAGCGTGCGCGCATAGAACCGCTCCATACGCTGGAAAAAGCTCGGCCGCGCCGTGATGTCGCGCAGCTTTCCCGGCCGCAAGAACAGCGCGCACATCATCGGCGTGGTGGTCAGTGAAATCACCATGGAAATCCCGATCGCCAGCGACAGCGTCACCGCGAATTCCCGAAACAGCCGCCCGATGATCCCGCCCATCAGCAGGATCGGCAGAAACACCGCGATCAGCGATACGGTGATGGAAATCACCGTGAACCCCACATCCCGCGCCCCCACCAGAGCCGCCTGCACGCGGGGCATGCCATCCTCCATGTGGCGGGAGATGTTCTCCAGCACCACGATCGCATCGTCCACCACGAAGCCCGTGGCGATCGTCAGCGCCATCAGCGAAAGATTATCCAGCGAATAGCCCAGCAGATACATCGCCCCGAACGTGCCGATGATGGAAATAGGCACCGCGATGGCCGGGATCAGCGTCGCCCGCCCGTTGCGCAAAAACACGAACACCACGCCCACCACCAGCAACACTGCGATGATCAGCGTGCGCTGCGTATCGTTCAACGAGGCGCGAATGGTGGTCGAACGGTCCGAGGCAAACGTGATCGTCATGTCGCGCGGCAATGCCGCCTGCAATTTCGGCACTGCATCGCGAACGCCCTGGATGGTGGTCAGGATATTGGCACCCGGCTGGCGGAAAATGATGCACAGCACGGCCGGCTTTCCGTTGGAAAGCCCCAAATTGCGCAAATCCTGCACCGAATCCTCAACATCGGCCACATCCTTCAACTGCACCGTGTCGCCATGGCGATTGGCAACCACCAGCGGCCGGTACTGCGCCGCCTGGCTGGATTCGTCGTTGGTGTAGATTTGCCAGCGATTGCCCCCGATATCGATATTGCCTTTCGGGCTATTGGCGTTGCTGCTGGACAGCGCCGAGCGGATATCCTCCAGTCCAATACCGTAATGAAACAGCTTCAGCGGATCCAGCTCCACGCGCACGGCCGGCAGCGCCGATCCGCTCAGAAGCACCTGGCCCACGCCCTTGATCTGCGCCAGTTGCTGCCCCAGCACGGAACTCGCCGCATCATACATCTGCCCGCGCGTCAGCGTATCCGATGTCAGCGCCACGATCAGGATCGGCGCATCGGCCGGGTTCACCTCGTGATAGGTGGGCTGGGAGAGCAGATTGGTGGGCAGATCCGCCTGTGCCGCATTGATCGCCGCCTGCACATCGCGCGCCGCGCCATTGATGTCGCGATCCAACCCGAACTGCATCGTCACCCGCGCCTGGCCCGTCTGGCTCTGCGACGTCATCTCCGTCACATCCGCGATCTGCCCCAGATGCCGCTCCAGCGGGGCCGCAAGGCTGGTCGCCACCACCTCCGGGCTCGCCCCAGGGAGCTGCGCGGATACGCTGATCGTGGGGAAATCCACCTGGGGCAGGGGGGCCACCGGCAATGCCCGATACCCCAGCACGCCCGCCAGCGCGATCGCCACCGTCAGCAGCGTGGTGCCCACAGGGCGCGAGATGAACGGGGCGGAGATGTTCATGCACAACCCCGTAGGGTGGACGTCCAGCTTCCCACGGGTGAAAGAAAGAAAGATTCTTCTTTTTTGAAAAAAAGAAGCAAAAAACTTTTATCACTTTGCGTGTGCTGCCGGCGAGGTGTGCGCCAACGAACAAAAGTTTTCTTCACGTCGCCGCCCGCCGCCGCATCAGCCGAACCCCCACCCGGTCCACCGCCAGATACACCACCGGCGTGGTGAACAGCGTCAGCAACTGGCTCACCAGCAGCCCGCCCACGATCGAAATCCCCAAAGGCTGCCGCAATTCCGATCCCGTGCCGCTGCCAAGCATCAGCGGCAGCGCGCCCAGCAACGCCGCCATCGTCGTCATCAGGATCGGCCTGAACCGCAGCAGGCACGCCTCATGAATCGACTCGCGGGGGCTCTTGCCCTCCACACGCTCCCGCTCCAGCGCGAAGTCGATCATCANNCGTTCTTCTTCACGATGCCGATCAGCAGAATGATCCCGATGATCCCGATGATCCCCAGATCGTCGCCGGCAATGCGCAGCGCCAGCAGCGCCCCCACGCCGGCCGCCGGCAGCGTGGAAATGATGGTCAGCGGATGCGCGAAACTTTCATACAGCACGCCCAGCACGATATACACCGCCACCACGGCGGCCACGATCAGCATCAGCTCGTTGCCCAGCGATTTCTGAAATGCCGAGAGCACGCCCTGATACGCCGTGGTGAACGTCACCGGCAGCCCGATCGCGGCCTCGGCCTTTTCAATATCCGGAACCGCGCTATCCAGCGAAACACCCGGCGCCAGATTGAAGGAAATGGAGGTGGACGGAAACTGCGCCAGATGCTCCAGCTCCACCGGCCCGCTGGCCTCGGACAGTTTCACCAGTGCCGATAGCGGCACCTGCCCAGGGCCGGAGGTGGCTGTGGAGGATGGCAGATAGATCGTCGCCAGCGCGTCGCGCACGCTGTGCACATTGGTCAAATCCGCATTCATGATCACGCGGTACTGGTTGGATTGCGTGTACAGCGTGGAAACGATCCGCTGCCCGAACGCATCATACAGCGCATTGTCGATCGTCGATGGCGTAATGCCGAACCGCGCGGCCGTCGGCCGGTCGATCATCATCTTCAACTGCCGCCCATTCTGCGTCAGATCCGTCGACACATCCTCAAACTCGGGCATTGTCTGCATCTGCCGCACCAGGCGCGGGATCCATGTCGCCAGCAAGGACTGATCGGGGTTTTCCAGAAAGAACAGATAGGTCGCACGCCCCACGGTGCTGTCGATGGTCAGGTCCTGCACCGGCTGCATCGCCAGCGTGATCCCCGGCACATCGGCAATCTCGCCGTCCAGCCGTTTGATCACCGCCGTCACGTTATCTGCCCGCACGCCCGGCGGTTTCAGCGAAATCAGAAAACGTCCGTTATTCAGCGTGGTGTTCGTCCCATCCACGCCGATAAAGGATTCCAGATTCGCCACATCCTTGTCCCTCAGGATCGCATCCGCCAGAACCTGCTGCGCATGCGCCATGGCAGCAAACGAGATATCCTGCGCGCCGGCGGAAATACCCTCGATCACGCCCGTATCCTGCACCGGGAAAAACCCCTTGGGGATCTCGATATATTGCAGCACCGTCACCACCACGGTGATCGTGGCCACGATCAGCGTCAGCGTCTGATGGTCCAGCACCCACACCAGCCCGCGATCATACTGCCCGATGATCCAGTCGAACCCGCGTTCCGCCGCCCGGTTGAACCGCCCGCGCCCGGACTGCGGCGTATGCTTCAGCATCAGCGCGCACAGCATCGGCACCAGTGTCAGCGAAACCACCGCCGAAAGCACGATCGTCGTCGCCAGCGTCACCGCGAACTCATGGAACAGCCGCCCCACCACATCGCCCATGAACAGCAGCGGGATCAGCACCGCGATCAGTGAAACCGTCAGCGAAATGATCGTGAACCCGATCTCGCCCGCCCCGCGCAGTGCCGCTTCCAGCGGCGCCATACCCTCCTCCACATAGCGGGAGATGTTCTCGATCATCACGATNNGCGTCGTCCACCACGAAGCCGGTCGCGATCGTCAGCGACATCAGCGAGAGGTTGTCCAGCGAGAACCCGAACATATACATGCCCGCCAGCGTGCCCACCAGCGACAGCGGCACCGAGAGGCTGGGGATGATCGTCGCCGGCACGCTGCGCAGGAACACGAAGATCACCAGCACCACCAGCGCCACCGACAGCCCCAGCTCGAACTCCACATCGGAAACCGAGGCCTGTATCGTCGTCGTCTGGTCCGACAGGATTGCGATATCCAGCGCCGCCGGCAGGCTCTGTTCAAGCTTCGGCAGCAGCTGCTTGATGGATTGCACCACCGCGATCACGTTGGATCCCGGCTGCCGCTGGATATTCAGGATCACCGCCGGCGTGCGGTCCGCCCACGCCGCCAGTTCGCTGTTCTGCGTGCCGTCGATGATGCTGCCCAGATCGGATAACCGGATCGCGTCGCCATTCTTGTAGCCCACGATCAGCTGCTTGTACTGATCGGCGTTTTGCAGTTGGTCGTTGTCGTTGATCGTGGTGTCCTGCGCCGGACCGTCGAAATTGCCTTTCGGCGTATCGGTATTCTCGTTGCTGATATCGGTGCGGATATCGTCGATGGCGATGCCGTACGCCGCCAGCGCCCGCGGGTTGATCTGAATGCGCACCGCCGGCCGTTGCCCGCCGGTGATGGAAACCAGCCCCACCCCGCTCACCTGGCTGAGTTTCTGCGCCATGCGCACATCCACCAGATCCTCCACCTGCGGCAACGGCAGCGTTTTGGATGTGATCGCCAGCGTCAGCACCGGCGTATCGGCCGGGTTCACCTTCGCATATACCGGCGGGGCCGGCAGATCCGATGGCAACAGGCTGGTCGCCGCATTGATCGCCGCCTGCACCTCCTGCTCCGCCACATCCAGCGACAGATCCAGGGTGAATTGCAGCGTGATCACCGATGATCCCGATGAACTCTGGGAGCTCATCTGGCTCAATCCAGGCATTTCGCCGAACTGCCGTTCCAGCGGTGCCGTCACCGCCGTGGTCATCACCTCCGGGCTGGCCCCCGGATAGAAGGTGGAAACCTGGATGGTGGGATAATCCACCTCCGGCAGCGCCGAAACCGGCAGGAACCCGTAGGAGACGATGCCGATCAGCAGCAGCGCCACCATCAGCAGCGTGGTGCCCACCGGCCGCAGGATAAACAGGCGTGAGGGGCCCATGATGCCGCCTTACTGGCCGTTGCCCGGCGGGGGCTGCCCGACGGCCTTCTGATGATGCTTCGGCTTCACCTGCGCGTTGGCCGGCACCGGTTGCTGATTGCCCGGCTGCTCGCCGGGCGGGGCGCCGGGGCCGTTATTCGCGTTGGCCGCGCTGTCGCTGGCGTCGGCTGTCACGCTCACCTTCGCGCCGTCGCGCAGCCGGTCCACGCCATCCACCACCACCTCGTCCCCCGGTTTCACACCGGATAGGATCTGCACCTGGTCTTCATCGGTCGTGCCGGTCTTCACCACCTGCACGCCCACGGTGCCGTCCGGCTTGATCAGATACACGAAGGATCCCGGCGCGCCGTGCTGCACCGCGGCCACCGGTGCCACGGTCACGTTGGTCAGCGTGTTCACCAGCAGCCGCGCGTTCACGAACTGATTGGGGAACAGCCCGTCATCGGTATTGGGGAAGGTGGCGCGCAGTTTCACCGTGCCGGTGGTGGTATCCACCTCGTTGTCCACCGTCTCCAGCGTGCCCGAAGCGAGCTGCTTTTCGTTGGCGCGGTCCCACGCCGTCACGGCCAGCGTCTCGCCCGCCCGCAGCTTGCGATAGATGGCGGGGATATTATCCTCCGGCAGCACGAATATCACGGAAATCGGCTGCAACTGCGTCACCACCACCAGGCCGGTGCTGCTGGAGGTCTGCACGTAATTGCCGGGATCCACCAGCCGCAGCCCCACCCGGCCGCTGACGGGCGAGACGATATGGCAATACGCCAGGTCCAGTTTGTCGGTATCCACCGTGCCCTGATCGGCGGTCACCGTGCCCTGGTCCTGCTTGACCAGAAATTCCTGATCCACCGTCTGCTGCTTGGAAATGCTGTCCTGCCGGTTCAGCGTTTCATAGCGCGCCAGGTCGGATTTCGCCTGCGCCAGCAATTGCGTATCATGCGCCAGGATCCCTTGCGCGTTTTCCAGCGCCGCCTGGTAGGGCCGCGGATCGATCTGGGCGAGAAAATCGCCCTTCTGCACGATCTGGCCTTCCTTGAACCCCACCGACATCAACTGGCCGTTGATCTGCGTCTGCACGGTGATCGTGGCCAGCGGCGTCACGGTGCCCAGCCCGGAGAGCACCACGGAAAGGTTAGCGGTCGCGATCCGCGCCGCGCCCACGCGCTGTGCCTGTTCGCCATGCGCCGGCTTGGCCGCGCCCCCGCCCGGCCAGAACAGCCGCCACGCCAGCAGGCCCAGGATCAGCGCTACCACCAGATACAGAAGCGGACGCAGCCTGGATTTACGCTTTGTCTCCGGTTGTACGATCGTAGGATGAGACACTGGCCGGGTGACTTGCTCGTCGATGACACACCTCTTTGCGCGCGTTCGCAGCAGGAAATGTGCGAGGCGACACCGGGTTTCACAGGTCCGTGCGGTGCACCATTTTGTTGCCCGTGCCGCGCCCGCGCGTCAATGCGGACACGAAGAAGTGTTCAGCCACGCGTGCCGCCAAGGTGTCGATATGCCTGTGAAGGCGCCAGGACAAAAGTTTTTTGGTTCTTTTTTTCAAAAAAGAACACTTCCTTTCTTCCCTTTCCTGATCAAGAAACTCTTCAACCTCTCCCCCTGCGTCAGCACAACGTTCGGCGACGCCACATCCAAAAACACCTCCACATTTGGCAGGCTGAAGGGTGGTTTGTCCAACGCGAGCGCCGAGTTGTCGAACAGCCTGATATCGCGTCCGTGGGGCTTGTCCCTATTCGGCGTGAACACGCGCTCAGGCGGCGGCTGGTAATCCGTCACCAGCACGAAGGGATATTTGCGCAGGCGCGCCAGCGCGTGCGCGATCTGGTGGTTGGACAGGTGCTGGAACACTTCGCGCACCAGGCATAATTGCGCGTCGGGCAGATCGTCCTCGATCACGTTACCGGTCATGAAGCGCACGGTGTCGCTGCCGAATTTCGTCTGGTTGCGCGCGATCAGCGGCGCCACGATATCAACCCCCAGGTAGCGCACGCCACAGGCGGCGATCGCCTGGCCCACCCGGAAATCGCCGCAGCCGATATCGATCACTGAGTCTATTGCCTCCGTGGCGATGAACGCCCGCACGGCATCGATATAGGGTTTTGCCGCCGCCGCGCTGGATCCGGGCCCCGAATAGAATATGTCGGCCGCATCTTCGTCCGCCCCGCCCCAATCCCCATTACGATAGATGTTGGTGAACACCTCTTCGCAGCTTCTCCGCGCGTCGCGATGTTCGCGCAGGCTGCGCTTGATCCGCCGGCTGAGCAGCCGCAGTTTCCACGGCGTCGCCTGCTTGATGGCATCCAGAACAGGCATGCGGGTTCCTCCGAACAGCAGAGTCAGCGCCTATTCATACCGCTTATGGAACGAGGAGGAAAGTGGTCATTTGGCGGTGCGGTCCTGGTCGGGTCAGGCGACGAATGTAACCGCCACGAACGCAAAGCACGCCAACAGAGCCGACTCACGATGAAGGCCTTTCCGACCCGGTGAGCGGCCACAAGCGCGCCAGCATGCGCGCCCAGGCATTTTTTCCTTGACA
>PKZM01000160.1:0-439 GCA_003133065.1 Acetobacteraceae bacterium | reverse complement strand
AACCGACACCTGATGGATCTCGCCCGGTACCTCGGCCAAATCCCCTTCAACGACCCCGACCGCGACCGCAAACGACGCGCCAAATACCTCGAATATACCCGCAACGGCTTCGGCGGCCTCACCCAGGCCCATCTCCTCTTCGTGCGAGACCGCCACACCCTGCCCGAAGACCTCCTCACCGCCCTCGAACAAACCCGCGACGGCATCGGCGCCTCCCTCGGCCCCGACCCTCAAGAAACCCTCGCCCTTCTCGATACCCAAATTTTCACCCTGCCCTGTATCGAGGTCATGCTCGCCGCCCTGGACACCCTCGCCCTGCAGCAAACACCCGCGCCAGAAACACAGCCCGCCGAACCCGCCCCCGCCGCCACCCGCACCAAACCAGGCCGCCCCCGCGCCACCTCAAAACCCAGGCCCCAACCGCGAGAAAGCCCCGCCA
>PKZM01000162.1 GCA_003133065.1 Acetobacteraceae bacterium | reverse complement strand
GTGGTCGCATCCGCCATGGTGAACGGCACATCGAGAATACGGGCCAGGGTCTGGGCCAGCAGCGTCTTGCCGGAGCCGGTAGGCCCGACCAGCAGGATGTTGGACTTGGCGATCTCGATATCGTTGTTCTTCTGGGCGTGGGCCAACCGCTTGTAATGATTGTGCACCGCCACCGAGAGCACCTTCTTCGCGTGGCTCTGCCCGATCACATAGTCATCCAGCACGCGGCAGATTTCACGCGGCGTCGGCACGCCATCGCGTGCTTTGACCAGATGGGTTTTGTGCTCCTCGCGGATGATGTCCATGCACAGCTCGACGCATTCGTCGCAGANNGACTTGCCGCAGAACGAGCAGTACAGGGTGTTCTTGGTATCGCCGGACTTGCTCATAGGGTCTCCCGCCCCGGGCAGACCCGGGGCCACAATCTTCTGATACTATCCCCGGCCTTTCCATATCGACAAGGCGTGGGGAAAACAGGGTGCACTCCGGGGGGTTCAACCCGGGTTCTGCTTCAATAGGGCGGCGCGGCGCGCGGTATAATCTGGGTTGCGCGGGCGGGCAGTAAAGATGCCGGCCTAGCAGGATACGTGCCGGGGCGCGGGACGGATACCAGGGTGGCCGTCTTACGGTGCAGCCTGCCCCGCCCTCACCCTCCCCGCGCATGCGGCAGAGGGCGGATATGAGGGGGGTCAGACCTTGATGGCGTCGTCGTTGATGGCCTGGGGGCGATTTTCCACAACCTGATCGACCAGGCCAAACACCCTGGCCTCCTCGGCGGACATGTAGCTGTCGCGCTCCAGCTTCGCCTCGATGGCGGCGATCGGCTGGCCGGTATGGCGATGATAGATCTCGTTGAGGCGATGCCGCAGGGTGAGAATCTCGCGCGCCTGAATTTCGATGTCCGCCGCCTGGCCCTGCGCGCCGCCGCTAGGCTGATGCACCATCACCCGGCTATTGGGCAGGGCATACCGCTTGCCCGGCGCCCCGGAACACAGCAGCAAGGACCCCATGGAGGCGGCCTGCCCGATACACACGGTGCTGACGGCGCAGCGGATATATTGCATCGTATCGTAGATCGCCAGGCCGGCCGAAACCACGCCGCCGGGGCTGTTGATGTAGAAGAAGATGTCCTTGGCGGGATTCTCGCTCTCCAGAAACAGAAGCTGGGCGCAGATCAACGCGCTCATCTGGTCGTAGACGGGACCGGTGAGGAAGATGATCCGCTCCTTCAGCAGGCGCGAATAGATATCGTAGGCCCGCTCGCCGCGCGCCGTCTGCTCCACCACCATGGGCACAAGGGCCTGGCTGTAAACCTCGGCGGGATGACGGTCCCTCATACGCGCTCCTATCGACTTTCGGACTTCAACAACCGCGTCCGGCGTGACCGGCCTCGGATCGTGCTACTTAGGGGGTGCACCGGTCAATTCCAGGCCCGGCACAACCTGGAGCGTCACGCCGCCTCTTCAGGCGTGGCCGCGTGCCCGGCGGACGGCGCGCCGGCTTCAGCCTCGTGGGCCTCCGCCACTGCCTCCGCGCCGGGCTCCTGCGCCCCGGTCTGTTCGGCTTGAGTCGCTTCGGCTTGAGTCGCTTCGGCTTGCGGCTGGAACGTCACGCGGGGTGTCTCGGCCGAGTCGGCGGGGGGCAGGTTCAGCTCGTCGGGGGTGACGATACGGTCCTCCACCTTGGCCAGTTCGAGGATGTAATCCACGACCTTGTCCTCGAACAGCGGGCCGCGCAGTTGCTCGATCGCGCCGGGGGTTTTGCGGAAATATTCCACCACCTGCATTTCCTGGCCGGGATAACGCCCCGCTTCCTGGCGCAGGGCCTGGGTCAGCTCCGCCTGGCTCACCTCGATGCCGGCGGCACGGCCGATTTCCGACAGCAGCAGGCCGAGGCGAACGCGGCGGTCCGCGATGGCGCGGTATTCGGCGCGCAGGGTGTCGGTGTCCTTGCCGCGATCCTCGTCATCGATCTGGCCGCTCGCCAGATCGGCCTCCACGCGCTGCCAGATGGCCCCAAACTCGGCATCAACCAGGTTCTGCGGCGCCGCAAAGTCAGCCTTCTCCGCGAGCACATCCAGCAATTCGCGCTTGATCCGCAGGCGGGACATCTGATCCAGCTCGCGCTGCATCTGGCCGGTCACGGTCTCACGCAGTTTATCGAGCGACTCGAAGCCGAGCTTGCTGGCCAGCCCGTCGTCGATGGCAATCTCCGCCGGGTGGGCGAGGGATTTGGCGGTGATGGCGAAAACGGCGGCTTTGCCGGCCAGGGCTTCGGCATGGTACTCCGCCGGGAACGTCACATCGATGTCGCGCGTCTGCCCGGGCTTCATGCCCAGCATGCCCTCGGAGAAACCGGGGATGAAGCCGGCGCCGCCGATTTCCACGCGCGTATCGGTGCCCGCCCCGCCCTCGAAGGCCACGCCATCCACCGATCCGGTGAAATCCACGGTCAGCACGTCGCCGGCCTCCGCGCCGCGGTCCTCCTCAACCGGGATCATCTCCCGCTGCTGCTTGGCCAGGCGCTCCACTGTCTGCTCGATCACCTCGGGCGCCACGAGGGAGCGCAGGCGGGTCAGCGTGATGGCGGACAGATCGGGGGCGGTGATCTCGGGCAGGATTTCGAGCTCGACGCTGAAGGCGAGGTCGCTCGCGCGGGCCGCGTTGATATCGGGATCGGTGGTCAGCGCGATGCGCGGCTGGCCGGCGGGGCGCAGGCCACGCTCCTCCACCACCTGGTCGGCCGCGGTGCTCACGGCATCCTGCATCACTTCGGCCATGATGGAGGCGCCGTACCGTTTGCGCACCAGGTTGGCGGGCACGCGGCCGGGCCGGAAACCGGGCAGTTTGATCGTGCGGCTGATCTCGGCCAGCTTGGATTGCACGCGGCCCTCGATATCGGCGCCCGGCACCACCACGGAATAGGCGCGTCGGAGCCCGTCGGAGAGCGTCTCGGTAACCNNTCTACCAATTTCACCACGCCCGCTCGCGCGAAGCGGCGTCGTTAGCGCAGGCGGGGGGCGGGGGCAAGGGAACCTCAGGGAAGGCAGAAGAAAGGCCTTCTTTTTTGAAAAAAAGAAACAAAAAACTTTTGTTCGTTTTCCTTGCCGCGATCCGACACGACCGGGGCCGCCCGCACCGCAACAAGCAAAAGTTTCTTGGTTCT
>PKZM01000042.1 GCA_003133065.1 Acetobacteraceae bacterium | reverse complement strand
TTCGCCTTCCATCGGCTTTTCCTGGGCGGTGTCGGGGATGATGATCCCGCCCTTGGTCTTTTCTTCGGCCGTGATGCGCCGAACGACCACGCGGTCGTGCAGAGGACGGAATTTCATGTCTGGGTTTCCTGGCTTGTTCGGGAACGTGGGTGGCACGCTGATCGCGGTGCCGGTCGGCGTTCTGGCGGTGTGCTAGCACTCTCAGCCATCGAGTGCCAGTGGAAAACCGCCTCGGGAAGGGAACGGCACGCCGAGCCTGAAGTTGCACCCTGGCGACCCCTTGCATTCCGTCCACCCGCCCACCAGGAGCACCGTTGCCGCAACGCGAGGCTGCTTTACCGTCTGGCCGCTCACTGCGCGGCCTGGATGGTGTCACCTTCCTGATGGCCGATGTCGGCACCGGGGTCGGGCCATACCTGGCCGTGTATCTGAAAGGCAGCCAGCACTGGCATGCCGGCGACATTGGCCTGGCCATGGCGGCATCCTCCATCGCCGCAGCTTTGTGCCAGATCCCGGCCGGCCTGCTGGTGGATCGCACACGCGCCAAACGCCTGCTGATTGCGGCCGGGGGGCTGGTGGTGGGGCTGGCCTGCCTGCTGATCCTGTGGCGCCCGGACCGGATCGTGGTGATGGGGGCGCAGGCCCTGATGGGCGCTGCCTCCGCGGTCATTCCCCCTGCCATTGCCGGCATTTCCCTGGGGCTGGTCGGGCGCGCCGCGCTGGATGCGCGCGTCAGCCGCAACGAGGGTTTCAATCATGCCGGCAATTTCGCGGCCGCCGGCATCACCGGGCTGCTCGGCCAATACGAGGGGAGCCAGTGGCTGTTCATGCTGGTGTTCGGATTCGCCGTGGCCAACGCGGCCATGGTCGGCCTGATCAATCCGACCCAGATCGATCATGACGCGGCACGGGGCGGCGAGGACGCGGCCGGCGGCCGCCCGCTCGGCTTGCCCGCGTTGGCGCGGCGGACCGATCTGCGCGTATTCCTCGCCGCCGTCGTGCTGTTTCATTTTGGCAATGCAGCTATGCTGCCCATGGCGGGCCAGGTGCTCGCCCAGGCGCATCCGGGCGCGGATACGATCGCGCTGTCGGCCTGCATTATTGCCGCCCAGTTTGTGATGATCGGCGTCGCCTGGGCGGTGGGCCGCGCCTCGGCGCGGGGGATTGGCCGCAAGCCGATTTTTCTGGTGGCTCTGGCGGTGCTGCCGCTGCGGGGGGTTCTGTTCAGCTTTACCACCAGCCCGGCTGGCGTGGTGGCCATACAGTTGCTGGATGGCGTGGCGGCCGGCATCTTCGGCGTCATCGCCGTGCTGATCGCCTCCGACCTCATGCGCGGCACCGGCCGCTTCAATCTCGCTCAGGGGCTGACGGCCCTGGCCGTGGGGCTTGGGTCGGCGCTCAGCAACGCCGTATCGGGCTACGTGGTAGAGTTTTTCGGCTACCGGGCGGGCTTCCTGGTGCTGGCGGCCATTGCTGGCATGGCGCTCGCCTTCTTCGCGGCCTTCATGCCGGAAACCCGCGCCCGGTCCGGCTCTGCCGGATGATCGCGGGCATTCCCTTCAACGCCTGGGCGGTATGGGGTATCGCGGCCACCGCGACTGCCGGGGTGATCCTGCGCCCCTTCGGCTGGCCGGAATTCGTCTGGGCTGCTTGCGGCGCGGCTGCCCTGGTGGTGCTGGGGCTTTTGCCGGCGGCGGATGCGCTGGCCGGGATCGCGCGCGGCACGGATGTGTACCTGTTTCTGATCGGCATGATGCTGCTGGCCGAACTGGCGCGGCTGGAGGGGCTGTTCGCCTGGCTTGCCGCCCATGCGGCGCGGCGCGCGCGCGGCGCGGCCGGCCGACTGTTCACGCTGATCTTCGCCGTTGGCACGATCGTGACGGTGTTCCTCTCCAACGACGCGACGGCCGTGGTGCTGACGCCGGCCGTGGCGGCTGCCGCCCAGGCCGCCCGGGTGCCGGACAAGCTGCCTTACCTGTTCATCTGCGCCTTCATCGCCAATGCGGCGAGTTTTGTGCTTCCGATCAGCAATCCGGCCAACCTGGTGATCTACGGCGCCCACATGCCCGCGCTGCTGCAGTGGCTGCCGCATTATGCGCTGCCCTCCGCCCTTTCGATCGGCGCCACCTATCTGATGCTGCGCCTTACGCAGCGCCGCCATTTGCGCGGCGCGATCTGTGTTGACATCGCGGTGCCCCGGCTTTCGCGCGGTGGCGCGGCCTCGGCGCTGGGGATCGTAGGCACTGCCGGGGTATTGATGGGCTGTTCGGCGTTTGGTGCCCAAATCGGACTTCCGACCTTTATCGCGGGGCTCGCCACGTTGCTGCTCGTTTGGGCGCGGTCCGGAAGCGGGGCTTGGCGGGTGGCGCAGGGGGTCGCCTGGGGGGTTTTGCCCTTGGTGGCCGGCTTGTTCGTGCTGGTGCAGGCGCTGCAGGATACCGGCCTGGTCGCGCGTTTGGGCGTGCTGTTGGCTGAGGCCATCCGCCACTCCGCCGTGTGGTCCGGCTGGGGGGCCGGGATGGTTCTGGGGTTCGGCTGCAACCTGATCAACAACCTGCCTGCCGGGCTGCTGGCGGGCCGCGTGGTGGCGCTGGCGCATGCGCCGGAGGCGGTGCGGGGTGCGGTGGTGATCGGCATCGATCTTGGCCCCAACCTGTCGGTGACCGGATCGCTTGCGACGATCCTGTGGCTGGGTGCCCTGCGGCGGGAGGGCGTGAATGTGAGCTTCTGGGCGTTTTTGCGCGTGGGGGTGGTGGTGATGCCGCTGGCGTTGCTGGCGGCGTTGGGAGGAAGGGCTGTTCTTTTTTGAAAAAAAGNNAAGAACCAAAAAACTTTTATCCTTTGGATCCGACACGCCGGCCGCGGTACGCACCCAACAGGCAAAAGTTTTTTGGTTCTTTTTTTCAAAAAAGAACATTCTTTCTTTTTTGAGGTGTCCCGTTTGACCCCCCTCGACCCCCGCCTTCTGGAAATCCTCGTCTGCCCCGTCACCAAGGGTCCGCTGGAGTATGACCGCCAGGCCGGCGAACTGATCAGCCGTCGCGCCGGCCTTGCCTACCCGATCAGGGACGGCATCCCCATCATGCTGCCCGACGAAGCCCGTGCACTGACCGAGTAATGCGCGAACTTACGCTGCGGGGACTTGTCCTCGGCGCGGTGATCACGGTGGTGTTCACTGCGGCCAATGTGTATCTGGGGCTCAAGGTCGGGCTTACCTTCGCCAGCTCCATTCCGGCGGCGGTGATTTCCATGGCGATGCTGCGGCTGCTCGGCGGTGGCAGCATCCTGGAAAACAACATGGTGCAGACGCAGGCCTCGGCCGCGGGCACGCTTTCCTCGGTTATTTTCGTGCTGCCGGCGCTGGTGATGGTGGGGCACTGGCATGGGTTTCCGTTCTGGCAGAGTGCCGGCGTGTGTGCGGCCGGGGGTGTGATGGGCGTGCTGTTCACCATCCCGTTGCGGCGCGCCATGGTGGTGAATTCCACGCTGCCCTATCCGGAGGGGGTGGCGGCGGCCGAGATCCTGCGGGTGGGCCATGGGGAGACCGCGCCGGGCGAACCGGGGGCGGCGGATATCGCGGCCGGCGGTATCGTCGCTGCCCTCGCCAGCTTTGCCAGCACCGGGCTGCATGTGATCGGCGAGGGTATCAGCCAGTGGTTCACCATCGGCCATGCGGCCTTCCGCCTGTCCACCGGCTTTTCGCTGGCGCTGCTGGGCGCGGGCTACCTGGTTGGCATTCAGGGGGGCCTGGCCATGCTGCTGGGGGCGATCCTTGCCTGGGGCGTGGCGGTGCCGATCCTTACCACGCTGCATCCGGCCGGCGCGGGGGTGGGGATCATTCCCTATGCCACCGGGCTGTGGGCGCATCAGGTGCGGTTCATGGGTGCCGGCATGATTGCGGTGGCCGCCATCTGGTCGCTGATCGGTCTGCTGGGCCCCACCATCGCCGGCGTGCGTGACAGTCTGCGCGCCAGTGCCGCCGCTGCCAGCGAGGCGGGCGCCCCGCGCACGGAGCGGGACATGACGCCACGGTGGATCGCCATCGTGTTTGTCGCGGCGCTGGCTGCCATGGCTGTCACCTTCGCCGTGTTCCTTTCGGATTCGCTTCCGGCCGTGGCGGCGGGCATCTGGGGCCTGGTGGTGTTCGGCTGCGCGTTTTCGGTGATCTTCGGTTTTATGGTGGCGGCGGCCTGCGGCTATATGGCGGGCCTGGTCGGCTCCTCCAGCTCGCCGATCTCCGGCATTGCCATCATCGCGACCATTCTTACCTCATTGTTGCTGCTGCTGATCCTCTCCGGCGGCAGCATGCTGGCGACGGTTGCGGGCCAGCAGGCGGCCATTGCGCTCACCCTGTTCACCGTCTCCGTCGTATTGGCCACGGCTACGGTTTCGAACGACAATCTTCAGGATCTCAAGACCGGGTATCTGGTGGGGGCCACGCCGTGGCGGCAGCAGACCGTGTTGATCGTGGGCTGCGTGGTGGGCGCGCTGGTGATCCCGCCGGTGCTGGATCTGCTGTATCATGCCTATGGTTTTCCGGGCGCGATGCCTGATGCGCATATGGACCCGGCGCAGTCTTTGGCCGCGCCGCAGGCCACGTTGATGGCGGCCATTGCGCGGGGCATTTTCGGGCACGCGCTGGATTGGGGATCGGTGCTGATTGGCGTGGCCGGCGGGATCACGCTGATCGTGATCGATGCGATGCTGAAACGCGCCCGCCGCCCGGGCTTGCCCGTGCTCGCCGTTGGCATTGGTTTGTATTTGCCGCCCACCGTTGGCGTGACGCTGGCGCTGGGCGCCATTCTCGGCTGGTTGATCGACCGCCGCATTGCGGGGCGGGCCGATGCCGACCGTGCCCGCCGCCGCGGTGTTCTGCTGGCGTCCGGGTTTATTGTGGGCGAGAGTCTGGTTGGGGTTGCCATGGCGGCCATCATTGGCGCCAGTGGCAGCCAGTCTGCGTTGGCGCTCGTTGGCGATGGCTTCGGCGGCGTTGCCGCCTGGCTCGGCTTGCTGGTGTTCATCGCCGTTGCCGTGTGGTTCGCGCGCCTGACCGCCAGCGCACCCAAAAGTTAAAAGTTCTTTGCTTCTTTCTTTCAAGAAAGAAGTTTCTTCCTTCCCTGCCGATGCCGGCGCCGAAGAAAGTATCAACCACAAAGACACGAAGAGCACGAAGGATTTCACGAAGAAAAATCGTCATGACTTTTCTTCGTGCCAACGTCGAAGGGCTACGGCAATGAGCCTGTCATCTAGGCTTCCAGCGCTTCGGCGGCTTCCAGCCAGGCCGTCTCCGCCACTTCCACCTCGCGCGCGATTGCGGCGAGTCGCAAATTGGCGGCCGTGACGTCGGCGGTGCGGCCGGCCGAGTACATCTTCGGATCGGCGAGCTTGCTTTCCAGCACGGCCCGCTCGGCGGCGAGTTTCTGAAGCAACGCTTCCGCCGCCTTGGCCTGACGGCGGAGAGGCGCCAAGTTGGCGCGGGTTTCTGCGCGATCCCGGCGGTCGTCCCGCCTGGTGCTCGCGGACTCCGCGCGCTGGGGGCGTGCCCGTTCGGCCAGCAGGGCGCGGTAATCGTCCATGTCGCCGTCGTAGGGTTTGACGGAGCCGTCACCCACCAGCCACAGCCGGTCCGCGACCAGCTCCACCAGATCCGGATCGTGGGTGATCAGCAGTACGGCGCCCTGATATTCGCCCAGCGCGCGCACCAGCGCATCCCGCGCATCGATATCCAGATGGTTGGTGGGCTCATCCAGGATCAGCATCTGCGGCGCTTCGCGCGTGGCCAGCGCCAGCAGGAGGCGCGCGCGCTCGCCGCCGGAGAGATTTTGCGTTGGCGTTTCCGCCCGATCCGCATCCAGCCCGAAGCGTGCCAGTTGCGCGCGCAACTGGGTTGGCGCCGCCTGGGGCAGGGCACGCGCCATGTGGGCGACGGGCGTTTCGCTGCCCACCAGCTCCGCTTCCTGGTGCTGGGCGAAATAGCCCACCCGCAGCTTGCCTGCCCGTCGCATTTCCCCGGCCATCGCCCCCAGCCGGCCCGCAATGAGCTTGGCGAAAGTGGATTTGCCGTTGCCGTTCGCGCCGAGCAGCGCGATCCGATCATCCGGATCGACGCTGAGCGACAAATTCCGCAGCACGGCCACGCCATCATATCCCACGCTCACCCGTTCCAGGGTGAGGATGGGCGGCGCCAGCGCGGGGCCCTCCGGGAACACGAATTTGGTGGGCGCCGCTTCGATCACCGTTTCGATCACCGGCAGTTTTTCCAGCGCCTTGATGCGCGCCTGCGCCTGCCGTGCCTTGGTCGCCTGCGCGCGGAAGCGATCGACGAATTTCTGCATATGCGCCCGCTGGGCCGCGATGCGGGCGCTGGCACTGGCGAGCTGCATTGCGTGTTCGGTGCGGATGCGCAGGAATTCGGTGTAGCCGCCTGGAGTGAGGCTCAGTTTCTGCCGGTCCAGATGCACGATTGAATCGACCGCCCGGTCCAGCAGGCCGCGATCGTGGCTGACCACCACGGCCGCGCCGGGGAACCTGGCCAGCCATGTCTCCAGCCAGAGTGTGGCTTCCAGATCCAGATGGTTGGTCGGCTCGTCGAGCAGGAGCAGATCGGGGGCGGCGAACAGGGCGGTGGCGAGCGCCACGCGCATGCGCCAGCCGCCGGAAAAACTATCGACTGGCCGTGCCTGGGCCGCCGCATCGAAGCCGAGGCCGGCCAGGATGGACGCGGCGCGCGCCGGGGCGGCATCCGCGCCGATCGTGCGCAGCCGTTCATGGATATCGGCCACGCGGTCCGGGGCGGCGCCGCCATCCAGCTCCCGCAGCAGGGCCAGGCGTTCCTGGTCGCCTTCCAGCACCGTTTCCAGCAGCGATTGCGGGCCGGAGGGTGCGGTTTGCTTGACCTGCGCCATGCGGGCGCGGCTGCTGAACCGTATCTCTCCGCCATCGGCCGCCAGCTCGCCCGAGATGGCCTTCAGCAGCGTGGATTTTCCGGCCCCGTTGCGGCCGACCAGCCCGATGCGGCGGCCGGCCTCCACGGAGAGGTCGGCCTTGTCCAGCAGCACCCGCCCGGCCATGCGCAGCGTCAGACCCGAGATCGTCAGAAGGCTCATGCCGGCCAAAAAAGACCAAGAACGCGCTTGGGGGAAGGCCTGCGTCCCTGGGGGGCGGATCTCGCGTGGCGCCATAGGCTGGGGTCGAACCGCCCTGACCTGCCACAGCCTGCACCGCGAGGACGATCGATGGATCAGCATCGCAGTTGGCGGCGGGGAAGGCCCTCTGCATCTGCGCCCGCCGGTAGGCAAGCTTCTCTGGGGATATCCCGAACTTCGAGGCAGCGAGATTTCTCGACCATTCCTCGTGGATCTCGGCGGACCAGACCGGCTCGAACGCGCGGGCTTCGGCCGGCCAGAGAAGGAGATTTGTGAGCCGGCCTTGGAAAAGCACGCACGCGTCGAGAACAGCCAGCGGAGCTGTCAGACGTCGAACTCTTCGCAGAACGCGGCCAGGTTAGCGAGCGCCGCGCGGCGCTGCCGCGTCTGCGCGCGTGCCAGGGCAACAACCTCGGCACGCGACAGTTTGTGACGGCTGTGCACCATCCGGGGATGCAACGCGCCTTTCGCGATGAGGCGCATCACCGACGGCCGGGACATGCCGAGGATCTCCGCCGCCTCGTTCGGTGTCACCTCGTCATCGACAGGCGTGGCCTGCCCGGACATGGCCTCCACCAGCTCGATGATGTCTCGAACGTCCTGAGGGTCCGGCGCGGCCTGCGGCAAAGCGGGCTTGCGTTGCGGCCCAGCAGCCAAAGGCCGCAGCCGATCGGCTGCTCTGCGTGCCCGGACGAGGATATCAGGGTCCAAACCCTGTTTCGGCACACGCGCCAAGGTAAACTCCAGCGTGATTAAGAGCGCCTTTCAAAACCTGCCCTGGCGGCCATCTGGCGCCCGTTTTTTGCGCTCCGGTGCTCACGGCCCCCAAACGGCCGCTCCGCTCCGGTGCTCAAAAACGAACGCCANNGGTTTTGAAAGGCGCTCTAAGTAGATTCCGAGGGTCGCAACCAGGCCGCCCTTTATCCAAACTCTACAACCGCACGTAGCAGGTCACGGGCGACTCTCATTTTGAAGATCCTTCATCTTGGAGGCGGATGTGCTTGCAGCGTTTACGATCGAGACTGACAGCACGCTGAGCGAGGATACCGAGAAGCATCTCGCCGAGATGGACGGGCGCTATCGCGGGCTGCTGGAAGCTGCACCCGATGCGATGGTGGTGGTGAACCAGAGCGGCGAGATCGTTATTCTGAACCTGCAGGCCGAGCGGCGCTTTGGCTATCGCCGTGACGAATTGCTCGGCCAGAAGGTGACCAACATCATCCCCGAGGGCTTCGCCGAACGGCTGCATGCCGACGGTCTGCGCTCGGCTGAAGACGCGCTGGCGCAGCAGATCGATACGGGGATCGAGCTGACCGGCCGGCGCAAGGATGGCAGCACCTTCCCGATCGAGATCATGCTCAGCCCGCTGGAAAGTGCGGAAGGCACGCTGGTGACCGCGGCGGTGCGCGATATCAGCCGGCGGAGGGAGGCGGACCACCATCTGGCGCAGATGGAGGGACGCTACCGCGGCCTTCTGGAAGCAGCACCCGATGCCATGGTGGTGGTCAATCAGAGCGGCGAAATCGTCATTCTCAATCTGCAAGCCGAGAAGCGGTTCGGCTACCGGCGGGACGAGTTGCTGGGCCAGCTCGTGACCAACATCATCCCCGAGGGCTTTGCCGAACGGCTGCATGCCGATGGCCTGCGGTCCGCCGAAGATGCGCTGGCGCAGCAGATCGAGACCGGCATCGAGCTGACCGGCAAGCGCAAGGATGGCAGCGCCTTCCCCATTGAAATCATGCTGAGCCCGCTGGAAAGCGCCGAGGGCACACTGGTGACCGCGGCGATCCGCGATATCAGCGTACGCAAGGATGCCGAGATGCATCTGTTGCAAAAGGTTGAGGAGCTGCATCATTCCAACGAGGAGCTGGAGCAGTTCGCCTACCTTGCCTCGCATGATCTGCAGGAGCCGCTGCGCATGGTGACAAGCTATACGCAATTGCTGGCGCGCCGCTACAAAGGCCGGCTCGATACGGATGCTGATGAATTCATCGCCTTTGCCGTGGATGGTGCGGCGCGGATGCAGCGGCTGATCCAGGATCTGCTCGCCTATTCGCGTGTGGGCGCCAAGCAGTTTGTGCCGCTGGCGACCGAGAGCGGAGATTGCCTGCGCCAGGCTTTGCAAAATCTGCACGGTTCGATTGAGGAAAGTGGCGCGGTGGTAACCCATGATGCGCTGCCGGAGGTGCTGTGCGATGACAGCCAGCTCGTGCAACTGTTTCAGAACCTGGTCGGCAATGCAATAAAATACCAAAATGCCGGGATACCGCGCGTGCATGTCTCGGCGGAGCGGGCGGGCCGGAAGAAATGGCTATTCTCGATTCAGGATAACGGGCTTGGCATAGAGCCGCAATATTTTGAGCGCATATTCGGGATGTTCCAGCGTCTGCACAAGCGCGAGGAGTTTGCCGGAACCGGTGTTGGCCTGGCGATCTGCAAGAAGATCGTCGAGCGCCATGGTGGATCCATCTCGGTTGAATCCGAATCTGGCCAGGGATCGATCTTCCGCTTTACCCTGGCCGGCATGGATTGATGCTGCGCGACACGCAAGCGGAGCACACCACCCGCATGACGGTGCTGCTGGTCGATGACAGCGCCGGCTATGTGCGTCTGGTGCAGGAGGCATTCAGGGATGCCGGCCGCTCCATTACGCTGCTGGTGGCGCGCGATGGCAAAGAGGCACTCCAATTATTGGGCCGTCAGCGCAGGCATTGCGATCCTGCCCGGCCGGATTTGATTCTCCTCGATCTCAACATGCCGCGAATGAATGGCCACGAGGTGCTCGCCGCCATCAAGTCGGACAAGGATTTGCGGACCATACCGACGCTGGTTCTGACAACGTCGGTTCTCGATACCGACATCGTGGAGAGCTACCGGCTGCACGCCAATTGCTATCTCACCAAGCCGGGCGACATGACGGAATTCACCAGCCTGGTGGAAAGCATTCATGACTTCTGGTTTTGGGGGCGCGTCAAGAAGATGCTCATCAAGGGTGGCGAGCCCGTGCCGGTGACGGTTCTGCTGGTTGAAGACAGCCCAGGCGATGTGCGCCTGACACAAGAGGCGTTTCGCAACGTCAGCGCCGCGATTTCGCTGCATGTTGCCTCCGATGGCGTGGAGGCGATGGCGTTCCTGCTGCACCAGGGCGTGCACGCCCAGGCGCCGAGGCCGGATTTGATCCTGCTGGATCTGAACCTGCCGCGCATGGATGGGCGGGAGGTGCTGGCGAAAATCAAGTCCAGCGATGACCTGAAAACGATCCCCGTGCTGATTCTGACGACCTCCCAATCCGAGGCAGATATCCTGATGAGCTATCAGCTTTACGCCAATTGCTACATGACCAAACCTGTACAGCTCGATGCCTTCGACAATCTGGTCGGCAGCATCAGTGATTTCTGGCTGACCAAGGTCCGGCTGGCGAAGCGGGCGGAGCGCGAATGAGCATCAACTCCATCCGTGACGTGCTGCTGATCGAGGATAATCCCGGCGATGCACGGCTGCTGCAGGAGATGTTCCGCGACCATGGCGGAGCCGCGACACGGCTGACATGGATCCAGGCGATGGGCGAGGCCGAAGCCCATCTCGCCGCCAATGAGGTTGACGCCATCCTGCTCGATCTGGGCCTGCCCGATGTGCAGGGGCTGGACGCGGTGCGGCGTGCCCGCGCCGCCGCGCCGTTGGTCGCGCTGGTTGTGCTCACCGGGCTCGACGATGAATCGGCCGCGGCCGCGGCGTTGCAGGAGGGCGCTGGAGACTATCTCATCAAGGGCGAAATCGAGACGCGGAGCCTGATGCGCTCGCTGCGCTACGCGATCGAACGCCAGACCATGCAGACGGTGATGAACGCGATCAGCGCGCGCGCGATCGCCACGCTCAACTGCATTGGCGATGCCGTTGCCTGCACGGACATGTCAGGCACGGTCACCTTCCTCAACCTGGCAGCCGAAACCATGACCGGCTGGTCGTCACGTCAGGCGCAGGGCCGGCCGATGGCCGACGTGTTCCAGATTTTGGATGGCACCACACGCATGTCCGTGCTGAGCCCGGTGGATGTGGGCGCCCGCTGGCTGGCGACGATCCATCTGCCATCGCACGCCGTGCTGATCCGGCGGGACGGGTTCGAGACGGCGGTGGAGGATAGCATCGCGCCGATCCGGGACCGCAATGGACTTGAGACCGGCGCGGTGTTCGTGCTGCGCGATGCAACGCGCACGCGCGCCATGACAAAGGAAATTACCTACGCGGCCGAGCATGATTTTCTGACAGGCCTGCCGAACCGGATCGTGCTGAACGGCCGCATCAGCCAGGCCATCGCCGCGGGCTTGCGCAACAATACAAAGGCGGCCCTGCTGTTTCTGGATATCGACGGCTTCAAGCATATCAATGACTCGCTTGGCCATGCCGTGGGCGACAAGCTTCTGCAATCCATCGCCAAACGGCTGGTCTTGTGTGTGCGCGGCTCCGATACCATCAGCCGGCAGGGCGGTGATGAATTCGTCGTGCTCCTCGGAAAAATGAACGAGCGCGCGGGCGCAGTGACGTCGTCCAAACGCCTGCTGGCCGCGGTGGCACAGCCGCATTCCATCGATGGACACGACCTGCACGTGACCGCCAGCATCGGCATCAGCGTCTACCCGGATGATGGGCTGGATGCCGAAACGCTGATCAAGAACGCCGATACCGCGATGTACCAGGCCAAGGCGAGTGGCCGCCAGGGCTACCAGTTTTTCAAGCCGGCGATGAATGTCCGCGCCGTGGAGCGGCAGTCCATTGAGGAGGGTTTGCGCCGCGCGGTGGAGCGCGGGGAGTTTGTTCTGCACTATCAGCCGAAGGTCAATCTGGCCTCCGGCGCGATCAGCGGCATGGAGGCGCTGCTGCGCTGGCAGCATCCGGTGCGCGGCCTGATTGCCCCCGCGCAGTTTATTCCGGTGGCCGAGGATTGCGGCCTGATCCTCTCCATTGGCGCCTGGGTTTTGCGGGAAGCCTGTGCCCAGGCCAAAACCTGGCTGGATGCCGGCCTGCCCGCCGCGAAGATGGCGGTCAATGTCTCAGGCATCGAGTTCCAGGATAGCGGCTTCGCGAATCGGATATTCAGGATCCTTGAGGAGTCCGGGCTGCCATCGGCCGCGCTGGAGGTCGAATTGACGGAAAGCGTGCTGATGAAAAGCTCCGAACACGCCGTTGAGATTTTGGGTGCGCTGCACGAGAGGGGTGTGACGCTGGCGATCGATGATTTCGGCACGGGCTATTCGAGCCTGAGCTATCTTCGCCGGTTTCCGATTGACGTATTGAAAATCGATCAATCCTTCATTCGCCAGATCAGCCGCGATGGCGATGATTCCGCGATCGTGACTGCGGTGATCGGCCTGGCCAAGAATCTCAAACTCAGCGTCGTGGCGGAAGGTGTGGAGACAGTGGAAGAGCTCGATTTTCTGCGCGCGCAGCGCTGCGACGAGGTGCAGGGCTATTACTTCAGCCAGCCGGTTCCGGCGCCGGTGTTCGAGCAGTTGCTCAGATCCGGCATCGTGCCGGCAGAGACGGAAATGGATAAGAAGACGTTCGCCTATGGAGATTAGAGCATCATCTTATCACCTGGCATAGAGATGCTCACAAAAACGAAAAGCCAGAGCATTTTCCCAAGGCTCTGGTGATTCAAAACGACTCGAAAATGCTCTGGCCCATGCGTCGCTTTTGTCTCGTGTGTGTTCAGATCTGGAAAGCTGCCCATATCGGGAGGGGCGTGCGAGCAAGGCGATCCGTTGGTTGATCGCAAACTCGTCCGGCATTACCCCTGCGGCCCGTGCCTGCGGATAATGTCGCGATAATCCGCCTGCTTGCGGTCTTCCTGCTCCGGTGTCTTGAACCGCCGCACCAGGTGATGAATATGCGGGCCGCCCCGCGGTCCCCCCGCCGCCGTTGAGTCCAGGAGCGGGTACCCAGGCTCGATGAAACGAATCTTCTCGTGCACATAACCGGAATACCTTATCCGGCGGTCCGGCGTATTGCGCAGCAGCCGGACTTGCCGGTCCGGATAGCCTGTCACCAGCCCCTGCTTGTCCGGCCCAGGAAAATTGTAGCGCGGCAGAGCGAAAACCTCATGCCTGGCCGATGCAACCAGCTCCAGCAGCAGCGCATAATCTTCCGCCACCAGTTCCTCATCCGCATCCAGCATCAGCACCCAATCCATGTTGGTTGGCACCATGGACAGGGCAGTGTTTCGCATTGCTGAAAAATCGTGGTTCAGCGCCGCGCGGTCCTGCTGTGCCAATGCGAAGGGGACACCGGAGCTTGCGAGAAAACGCTGCGCCAACGCAAAGGTGCCATCTTCGGACCCGGTATCGAGCACCGCAAAGAAACTGGCAACCGGTACGGCGCTGCGCAGCATGTTTTCAATGCAATTCTCTTCGCTCCGCACGATTGCCGCGATCGCCAGCTTTGGATAGGCGGTCCGGTCGGGCGGTGCGGGCAGAACGGCAGGCGGCTCGTACCGCACCGGCAACAGCCACGTGCCGAAATGATGCACGCGCAGGCCTTCCACGTTCTGGATGCCTTCGCAATGATGCGCCAGTTCGATGGCCGCGCTGATGGAGGCGGCATCAAACCCCTGATGCGCAGGGCCGATCACCATGGGCATGCGCGCCGCCAGCATCGGCCGCAGCGCCGCCGCCCAATCAGCCCCTGCCGGCGCCCCCAGCAGATACAGCACGTCGATCCGCGGGCAATGGGCGTCCAGCACCGCGCAGATCGAGGCGGCCTCGGCGGCCAGGCAAAACACGATGGTGCCGTTCTCCAGGCGCCGCACCAGGGGGACCAGCGGCGGAAATCCGGGCGCGATATGCAGCAGGATGGCGCCCGGCTCCGCGAATGGGGCCAGATCCTCCAGACGCAGCCCGGCCAGATCCCCCACCACCATGCCAAACCGTGGCGCGGGGCGTGCCGCGCTCGCCACAAACAGGGGCTGCAAGCCATCGCGAATGGCCGGATTCGCCGCTTCCTGTGGCTTTGGCAGGGCGGCCGCCCCGGCGCGCGCCATGAAGGCCAGCGCCAGCGTGCCGGCATCGGCGGCGGCCGGCATTTTGCCGGTGACCTGGCCAAAAAAATTGACGAACTCGTCCGAGCCGAAAATCGCCTTCCGCCCGCGCTCATAGCTCGGGTAGTAGCCCTGGAAGGCCTTGATCGTGTCCGCGCTCTCAGGCGCCCTGCCCAGCAGGGCACGATAAAGCTCGATGACCTCATCCACGCTGATCACCGCGCTTTACCCCGTCCCTGGTGGCACCAGTGTATGGTCACGTGCTCCGCGCGCAAAGCACCTCCATGCCCGGCAGGCAGGCCACCGCTTCGTGCACCGCCGCCGCATCGACACGCGCCATCCGGGGCACGTGTCCCAGCACCCGCACAAGCCCGAACCGCGAGATTGCCGCGGCATTCTCCGCCCCGTCATCGCCCACGATCACCACGCCCAAAATCGCGATCCCCCGCGCGCGCAATGCCTCCACCGACAGCAATGTATGGTTGATCGTCCCCAGCCCGCTGCGTGCCACCAGCACCGCCGGCAAGCCAAGGCGGTGCATGAGATCCGCCATCAGAACCCCTGCGCAGAGCGGCACCAGCACCCCGCCGGCCCCCTCCACCACAATGGGATCATCGCCGGCAGGCAGCGTGAAATCCTCCAGCCGAATCGTCACGCCCTGCCGCGCCGCCGCCGCTTCCGGCGACAGCGGCGCCGCCAGCTCATGGCGCGGCGCATGCACGCGGCCTGGCGGCAGCCCCGCCAACTGCACCACGGTGCCCGTGTCCCCCGCCTCCTCAGCCAGCCCAGTCTGAACCGGCTTCCAGTACGCCGCGTCCCACCGCCGTACCAGGCATGCCGCCACCACCGTCTTGCCTACCCCCGTATCGGTGCCTGTCACGAACACGCCGCGCCGCATGCCCATCAATCCGCCTCTCTATGCAGCTTTCGCCATGTCCCGCCACACCGCCCCCAGAGCGGCGATCAACCGATCCATTTCGGCATCGCCATGCGCGGCCGAGAGTGCCAGCCGTAGCCGGCTTGTCCCGGCCGGCACGGTCGGCGGCCTGATTGCCACCGCCATGATGCCCAACGCCCGCAGACGATCCGCCAGCCGCATGGCCTGTCCCTCGCTTCCCACCATCACCGGCACGATCTGCGTCGTCGATCGCCCGCAATCAATGCCCATGGCCGCCAATGCCCGCCGCACCCGTGCGGCATGCGCCATCAGCCGCGCCCGTTCCGCATCCATGCGAGGCACCAGATCCAGCGCCGCATCCATGGCGCCCAGCACCGGCGGCGGCAGCGCGGTGGTGTGAATGAAGCCCGAGGCCCGGTTCAACAGCCAATCACACAGCACCCGGCTGCCAGCCACATACGCGCCAAATCCGCCGAGCGCCTTGCTGAACGTGCCCATGGCCAGATCAACCCCGCCCGGCACGCTGGAGGATAGTCCCATGCCGTGCCGGCCAAGCACGCCGGTGGCATGCGCCTCATCCAGATACAAGAACGCATCGTGGCGGTCGGCCAGGGCGCGCAGCGCAGGCAGGTCCGCCTGGTCCCCATCCATCGAAAACACGCTCTCCGTCACAATGAACCGCCGGCCCGCGATCCCCTCATGCCGCGCCAGCAATTCGGCCAGGTGCCCCATATCATTATGCCGGAAGCGTATCCGCTCCGCGCCCGCCGCAAAACAGGCATGGTGCAGGCTGGCGTGGTTCAGCGCATCGAAGAACACCAGGGGCGTGCCTGGCAGCCGAAGCAGCGCGCAGAGCACGGAGGCATTCGCCTGCCAGCCGGACGCAAATAACAGTGCCGACTCGGTGCCCTTCAAGGCCGCCAGCTTGGCCTCAACGCCGCGATGCAGCTCCAGCGTCCCCGTCACCAACCGCGACGCCCCGGCCCCGACCCCGTAACGGTCCGCCCACGCCGCCGCCCGCGTCTTGAGAAGGGAATGCTGCGAGAGGCCCAGATAGTCGTTGCTGGAGACATTCAGCCAGCCATCCCCCAGGCTTCGCATCTCCCGGCGCAGCCCTTGCGCGCCGAGCTCTGCGAGTGCCTCGCCCAAGAATCGATCCAGCCGCGACATGCCACACCCAAACAGTCAAAGGTTTTTGGTTCTTTTTTAAAAAGGAACAGAAAGAAAGTCCTTCTTTTTTGAAAAAAGAAGCAAAAAACTTTTATGCCTTGGTACGCGGGTTAGGCGTCGAAGGCGCTGTGCTGGAGGACGTGGGTAATGAGACTTCTCAACCGCGCGGGGCGGACGGGCTTGTGAAGAAGATGCAGGCCGGCGGCGCTCACCTCCTGCTGAACCTCGGCGCCATGGTCGGCCGTGACCACGATGGCGGGCAAATCCCCCCAACGGCGGCGCAACACCGCAACCGCATCAAGGCCGGTGGCTGAGCCCTGCAGCCGGTAATCCGCGATGATCATGTCAGGGCGCGCGGAATCCTCGGCGAACTCCGTCAGCGCCTGAGTGGAACTGGCGGCACCGCTGACCTTCATGCCCCAGCCGGTGAGCAGGACACTGAGCGCTTGCAGCACATGCGGTTCGTCATCGATCAACTGCACGCGCCGCCCGCGCAGCGAGCCAGGCCCGCACGGCCCAGCCTGCGCAATGCCCGGCCGTTTCAAGCACACCGCGGGCGCCTGCGAAATCGGCACCACGATGCCGAACAAACTGCCCCGCCCCGGATAGGATCGGACCACCATCCGATGCCCCAGCATGCGCGAAACCCGCCGCACGATGGAAAGCCCTAAACCCGCCCCCCGGTAGCTCCGGTCGCTGGCTTGCGGCAGCCGCCGGAATTCCTCAAAAATCTCCTCCTGCTGGTCCGCCGCCACACCGATCCCGGTATCCCAGACCCCCACCAGCAATCCTTCGGGCACCCGCCTATGCCCGATCAGTACCCCGCCCGTGCTGGTGTACCGCAGCGCGTTCGAGACCAGGTTGCGCAGGATCCGCGCCAGCAGCCGGGGGTCCGACGTGATCACCGCATCGCCCGCGAATACCCGCAGGCGCAATTTCTGGCGGGCCGCGATCAGCTTGTATTCCTCGCCCACGCGCAGCATCACCTCGCGCACGGAAAAACTGCACGGCGCCGGCGGCATCACGCCCGCATCCAGCTTGGCGATATCCAGCAGGGCCGTGAGCATGTCGTCCACCGAATCGAGCGCCGACAGCGCGTGGCGGACCAGTTCCCGGTTATGTGCCGACAGCCGCCGTTCGCTCAGCGCGGACGCGAACACGCGCGCGGCCGCGAGCGGCTGCAGCAGATCGTGGTTTGCCGCCGCAAAGAACTTGGTCTTGGACAAATTCATCATCTCGGCCTCGGCCTTGGCCGCCAGGATTTCGGCATTCGCCCGGATCAGCTCCACCGTGCGGGCCTCCACCCGCTTTTCCAGCCCCTCATTGGCCTCCTGCAGCGCCTCGGAGATGCGCAGCCGTTCCGTGACATCCATGAAGGTGGCAACAGAAAACCCGCCCGGCATCACCGAGCGCCGGATTTCGATGGTGCGCCCATCGGGCGTTTTGTGCTCCTGCAGATGCCGTCCTTCACCGCACTCCAGCGGCCCATGCACAAAGCTCAAGCCGAGAAGATCCAGGCGCTCGATACACAGATCCGACATCGCCGCCGGGTCCGCGCGCCGATCCCCGATCCGCAGGAATTCCAGAAAGGCCGGGTTGCACGCCACCAGTTTTCGCTCGGCGTCGAATACCGAAACCCCCTTGCTCAGGTTATCCAGCGTCGCTTGCAGCAGGCGCGATTTCTCCGCCAGCTCCCGCTCCCGCCGCTGAGCCTCATCCCGCTTGATTTCAGTGATGTCGGTGTAAAGCGAGACCGTGCCGCCGCCCGGCACGCGGCGTTCGGAAACCTGCAGCCAGGTCCCGTCGCGGAACTGGATCACGAACGGCTCGCCCGGTGTCCGGTGCCGTTCCATCCGAAAGTCTTCCCAGCGCCGTTCGGCGTTCGGGTCGCTCGCAACCATGTCGCGCGAAGCTGCCCCGCTGACGACGTCGGCAAACCGTGTGCCCGGCTCGGCCGGCAGCCCACCCCACAGCTCCCGGTAGCGGCCGTTGGTGACGACAATGCGGTCATCGGCGTCGCACAGCACGATGCCCTGGTTGATCGCCTCGATCGCCGCCGCCAGGCGCTGTTTGGCCTGCGCCTCCTTCTCCTTCGCGCGCGTCAGTTCGGCCAGCGCATCCGTCAGCGCGGCCGTGCGTTCCTGCACCTGATTGCCCAGCGCCGCCGCTGTCTGGAACAGCGCGAAGGCCCCGCCATTGATATCGGGCCCCCGCTCCGCCGATGCCATCAACGCACGGTTGATCTTGCGCAGTTTCTCATTCTCGCGCAGCAGCGCCTGCATCGCTGCATCCGCCGCGCGCCTGTTGGCCGCCGGCGCCAATCCGGTATCAGGCATTTTCCGCTCCGATCGCGATCCCCGAGAGGGTCTGATTGACGTGCATTGCCTCGTACTGCTCGCCATACGTCGAAAAACCCACGGCGCGATTTTCATCCATCAGACGCCCGGCCGCTTTTCGCAGCCGATGCTGATCCAGTTCGAGCCCGCGCAGGATGCAATCGAAAGCGATAACCGCCTCCGGCGCCCCGAGCTCGGCTTCGATGTCGTAAAAACTCTGGCGCAGATTCCCGATCAGATCTCCGCCCTGCCCCACCGTCAGCACGACACCCTCATCGATCGCGCACAGGAAGGTCAGACTGAGATCCGCGTTCACCCGCTGGATCGAGCGTACGAAGCATTGCTCGCCGACCCGGACCACCATGGGGTGGGTTGCGAACGAGGCCGTCGTCAATTGATCCAGTGTCCGCCCCGTGATGCGTGCATATTCCGCTGCGGCCGGTTCCGCGTTGATCTCCGTCACCACCCGCCGCCGCGGATCGGCGCCCGTCACCACCGATTTTTCAGGCCCCGCGGTAAAATGTTCCGTCTTGAACGCACGGAACCGCCGACGTGTCGCCACCACCACGATCAGGGCGCAATCGCTATGAAAACCGTCCCGATCCAGCACGAAGGTGCGCTGGAAATGCAGCCCGTCTCCCGCGGAGCCGCCACGCAGGGGGATCCCGGCCAGTGCGCCGCAGGCCGCACTGGCCACCAGTTCCTCGCAGCCGCACATGCCATCGATCAGGGTGATAGCGAACAGGTTCTCATGCCGCGCCCAGGGCGCCGCATCGTAGATTGCCAGCCGGGTTTGGCGCACGGTGGTTTGCATGTCCGCCGCATCCATCATGCTCAGCCCGCGTATCAGGCCGATTGAGGCGGCGAAATCGCGCCCGGCCAGGCTGAGCCCCACGACCGAACGCTCGCGATATCCGCCTGGCCCGATCTCGCCCGATGTGGTGCATCCTGCCAGTGTGAGGGCTCCAAAATGCAGCTTCAGCGCGGACGCCAAGGTGCCAAGATCATAATCCGGCGACACGAATAGGAGCACGAGGCAACATTGCGGCTGCCACAGCGCGGAAAACAATTCCTCTGCGGCGATTTCCGGCGTGCGCGCCTGCGTGATCGCCCGCCGAATCCCCGGCATGTCTTCCCTCAGAGCGATGACATTACTGAGGATTGCTCTACACGATTGGGCGGATAGACGCTAGCGGACGAGGAAGAATGTTCTTTTTTGAAAAAAAGAACCAAAAAGCTTTTGCCTGTTCGCCCTCACCGGCGATCCGACACACCCGCAACACGCTCACCTGAAGGAACAAAAGTTTTTTGGTTCTTTTTTTCAAAAAAGAACATCTTTCTTCCTTACCCCGGCGCCAGCGGCCGATCCTGCTCATCCAGCAGCGGAATGCCATAACCTTGGAGGATTTTGATAATCTCAGGCTGATCCTTGGCAATCACCCGGTTGAGCCGACGCCGGAAATCCACATCCGCCGGGCGCACGCCCATGGCGATATGGTAATCCAGCCGCACCTTGCTATCTTCAGGGTTGAGGAAAACCACCTTCAACGGCAGATGGTCTCGTTTCGTATAGTAGCCGGCAAACGGCCCCCACAGCAACGCGACATCGATCTTGCCGGCCACCAGATCCCTAAGCATGTCGTGTGACGGCTGATCGATCCGTGTATCCACCATCAGTTGGTAGATCGCGGTCTGATCCATCAGGTTGTGCTGCACGATCAGGTCGGTCGGTGGCGTGGAAGCGATCAAACCGAAACGCTTGCCCGCAATTTGCCAGTTGCTGACCTGATCGGTGGCGATTTTGTCGGACAGGCGCGTTGCCAGCATGTAGCCGGTGTGCATGTAGGCATCCGTGGTGGAGAGATTCTCTTCCCCGGCGACCGCGCCCATGATCACGTCGCAGCGGTTCTTCATCAGGGTCGCCCGCACGAAGCCCTGGCTATCGGGAAACCAGGTATAGGCCACATGCAGATTGAGATCATGCGCCACCAGCTCGGCGATCTTGTTCTCGTACCCCTCGCCCTGCTCGTCGGAGAAGGGCAGATTGTGCGGATCGGCGCAGACCCGCAACTCCGAGTGAGACACAAGATCCGGAATCTGCTGCGCCAACGCGGGCGCATTGGCAAAAATCCCTGCAACCAGGCCAGCAACGCAGGAAGCGCGAACCATCATCCGCTCAATTCTGCTGGTCAGGATGCCCGCGGCCCAGCGCGCCGTCCGACCGCGCTTTGAGGTAATCATAGATATTGTCGAGGTTCTCCACGATATCCTCGTTCGTGCCGAACGCCGGCATCACCTTGTCGCTGGCCTGGTTCACCTCTTTCTTGCCATTGATCACGGTGTTCTCGAATTGCTCCTGCGACAGCGCCTTCAGGCTCTGTGTCAGGTTAGGCGCATAGGAGCTGCCCATGCCGTCCGGCCCATGGCAGCGCATGCACTGGTCGCCGTAATACAGGTACCCCTTCATGGTGTTCATATCCACCTTGCCGTTCACAATGTGATAGGGCTTATCGGCCGAGGTGTCGGTGGCACGCGCGCCTTGGCCGGTGAGGAGTGCGGTGGAGGTCACCAGCACGCCGGCGGTGGCAATGCTGCAAAGCAGGGTGGAAGCTTTCATCCGAATGTCTTTCATCCAAGTTTCCAAAAACGGCGATCCTCGGACCCGTGCGCTGGTTAGGCATGGGCTGGTGGTAAGGATGCTGGCACGGCGAGCACCGTTTCAAGTCCGGTGCCTTGTTCAGGCTTTCAGCGTTGTTACAAAAATAGCCCCGCTTGCGCATCCGCGCAAGCGGGGCGGGTTTGTCCGAAGCCTAGTTGGAGAGGCCGAACACCGTCAGCACGCCACCAAGCTGCGTGTAGTTGGACAATTGCTTGTAGGCGCCGACGGCGCCCAGGCCCGCATTGTCCTCGCTCAACCCGGCTGCCATGCCGATGCCGGCCCAGCCGCCCACACCCGACAGAACGGCAAGATACTGTTTGCCATCATGAGTGAAGGTGTTGATGTTGCCGATAATGCCCGATGGCGTCTTGAACTTGTAGAGCAACTTGCCGCTCTTCTGATCCACGACCTTCAGATAGCCATCAAGCGTGCCGTAGGCGACGACGTCACCCGCGGTCGCCAGCGCGCCTGACCAAACCGAGAAAGTCTCGGGATCGGACCAGGCGATCTTGCCCGTGTTCACGTCATAGGCAATGAAGTTGCCCAGATTGTTCTGCCCCTTCGGCGGATACATCGACAGGGTGGCGCCCACAAACGGCTGCCCCGCGGTGTAGCTGACTTTGAAGGGCTCGTAGTCCATGCAGACGTGGTTGGTCGGCACATAGAACATGTGCGTCTTGGGCGAGTAGGAGGCCGGCTGCTCATCCTTCGAACCGAGCGCCGCGGGGCACACATTGGTTGTGTTGTGGTCGGCACCTTGGGCACCGGGGCCGTATTCAGCAACCAGGTCCGGCTTGCCGGTGGCCAGGTCGATCTTGGTGGCCCAGTTCACGGCCGGATCGTATTTGTTGGCTTCGAGCAGCGCGCCGTTGGTGCGATCCAGCACATAGGCAAAGCCGTTGCGGTCGAAATGCACCAGCGCCTTGGTCAGTTTGCCATGCACCGGCACGTCGGCGAGGATCATCTCGTTGACGCCGTCATAGTCCCACTGGTCATGTGGGGTCATCTGGAACACCCACTTGGCCACGCCGGTATCGGCATCGCGTGCAAATACGGTCATGGACCACTTGTTGTCGCCCGGCCGCTGAGTTGGGTTCCACGTGCCGGGATTGCCCGAGCCGTAATAGATGAGGTTGAGACTGGGATCATACGAAATCCAGCCCCAGGTGCCGCCGCCGCCGTTGATGTACTGCGTGCCCTTCCAGGTCTTCAGCGAGCTGTTCGGCCCGACAGGCTTGCCGAGCGACGTGGTCGTGGAGGGGTCGAACTTGATTTCCTGGTCAGTCCCTTCGGAATACGCCACCCACGCCTTGCTGCCGTCCTTGATATTATAGGCTGTCATCCGGCCGCGAATGCCGAACTCGCCGCCGCTGATGCCGATGAACACCTTGTCGCCAACAACCAGTGGGGCGGACGTGCCCGTTTCACCCTTGGAGGGATCGCCGTCCTTCACCGACCAGATCACCTTGCCGGTCTTGGCATCCAGAGCCACCAGCGTGGTATCCGCCTGGTGCAGGAAGATCATGCCCTCGCCATAGGCGACGCCGCGGTTCACCGTATCGCAGCACATCACCGGGATCACATTGGAATCCTGGCGCGGTTCATACTTCCAAGCGATCTTGCCGCTCTGGGAAAGATCCAGCGCGAACACGGTGTTGGGGAAGGGCGTCGACAAATACATCATGTCGCCGATCACCAGCGGGCCGCCTTCATGCCCGCGCAGCACGCCGGTGGAGAAGGTCCATACCGGATGCAGGTTCTTGGCCGTGCTGACGTTGATCTGCTTGAGATCGCTGTAGCGCTGGCTTGAATAGTTGCCCAGCGGGATAACCCACTGGCTTGAGTCCTTGGAAAGCTGCTGCAGGTCTTCCGCCGCACTTGGGCTAGCCCCAAACGTCATGGCGCCCGCGGCCAGACAAGCAGACAGGGTTAGAGCATGTCTCAGTGAGTACTTCATGTAGTCCCTCCTTGATGCGCCCGGATTTTCCGGATCATTCCGTAATCGGCGTTGCAGGGTATTTCTAACATCTGCATGGTCAGCGAAAGGTCAAGATCCGCCGTGATCCGTATCTTTGGCACCGTAGCGGAAGCAGCCTACGCCCATACCCTCAGGAACGCCAGCCGCATTTCTTGTTGCAGTGCACAACGTTTCCGCATCGATGGGAAAAACCGTATCAACCCTGGAGGCCGACCTTTTTGATGATATACAGACGCCAAAATGAAGACCGGCTTCACCCCAACGTTACTAACGGACGGGGAACACGCGCCTCACACAAGTACGACTTTGGTCCAGGCAGATCAGAACGTGCTATGCTGCGCCGCAGCATGACCCAGATACAATATGACAGAAGATGACCAGCATTCAGGTGTGTTCTTGCCGCGGTACATTCACCTCGCACCGCCAGCTCTTCAGCATATACTTCGGATGCTCCGCCAGGTATTCCTGCGCGCGCTGCTGTGCCCCCATTGTGCACGACGCCGGCGTCGAAAAATCCTCCATCGGCAGTCGCTTCTCCACGCAGCTCTTGGTGTCCGTGGCGAGGCAGTATACAAGCACGAGCTGGATCATTGTGCCCTCCTGGCCGGTTGTTATGGTTTTGACGATTGTCATCCATATGCGCCAGACGGCCTCTTGCGCAACGATGTTGCGGCAGATTTAAGCAGGAGCCAAGTTTTGCGCCTTCCCCTTTTCTTTGTCGTCGCCGCTTCTGTCGCGGCGGTCGCCCCGCCTTCCTGGGCGCAGGACACGCATAGCCCCAAATATGACTATCCCACCGCGGCGCGCGCCGATTACGTGATCGGCTGCCTTGCCGCCAACGGTTTTCAGCGGGAGCTTCTGGAGAAATGCGCCTGTGGCATCGATATCATCGCCGATCGCCTGAGTTACGACGACTATGAAACCGCCAACACAGTGCTGAGCATGCAGCAAGCCAGTGTCGGCCCGCGCGGGGGGCTGTTCAGGGATACGCCGGTGGCGCGCGACGAGCTGGAGAAACTTCGCCGGGCCGAGGCGGAGGCCAACCTCCGATGCGGGTAAATGCCGTTGAAGGCGAGGCAGTGCGGTGTTTGCTGCGCGCGGCCCGCACCGGGATCATCGCCTGGGACGGATCGTCCCCGACGCCGCTATGCTCCCGCCGCTATGCTCGCGCCGCCATGCTCGGCCGCTTCCGGCGGGAAAGAGGCCGCCGTAGGCACGGCGGCCTCCGTAACACCGCGTGTGGTTACTTCTTCGCCTCAGCGCAGGCGTAGGAATTGATTTCGGCGCCAAGAGCAATCTCGACGACCTTGGGGGACTTCCAGCTCATGAATAAAACCTCCTTACAGCTTTCATTGGGCAGCCGGCCACCCTTGGGCAAACCAGGCACCGATCCAAGCATATGGTAGGCGCCACGACACTGCCAATGGTCCTAAAGCATGGCACGTATTTGGCCCATCCACCAGTAGGGGCGGATCGCCAAATTCATTGTGCGTTGCAGCATCAAACCGCCCTACCCCATCTTCGGCGGGAGTTGTCCCCGCCCGCGTCTTCGGCTCCATACGTTTGGAGGCATAGACCCTGCACATGCCCGGCTTGACACTACATCCTGGTTGCGTCCACCGAGGCGCGTTCGTTCGAAGACAGGAGTTTTGATTGCGATACGGTGTTATTGGCGCGCTGGCGTTGGGCCTGATCACGCTCTGCGACGCACCCGCCTTTGCCGCCGGCGATGCCGCCGCGGGGGAAGTGCTGTTCAAGAAAAAATGTGCCATCTGCCATGCGCCGGTGGAGGGGCAGAACAAGATCGGCCCAAGCCTATGGGGCGTTGTCGGCCGGCGCGCAGGCACCCTGCCGACCTACACCTATTCCGACGCCATGAAGAACGCCAACCGCACCTGGGACGCCGCCACCCTGAGCGACTACCTCACCAATCCCCGCGAGAAGATCCCCGGTGTCAAGATGATTTTCGTCGGCCTGCCCAGTGAAACCGACCGCGACAACGTGATCGCTTATCTCGCGACCCTGAAATAGCCCTTGCCTCGCCATCCGGTGTCAACACGCCCCCAAAACCCCTTGCTCTGCCCGCGGCGGGTGGGGGGCGGGGCTGCCGAGACGCGGCGCCAGGGTGAGGGGCGTGCCGGCAACCTATGCCGCCTGGCCTGCATTGGCGCACTACTGCTTCCCGGTTTCGCCCGTGCCGCCCAAACCGTCACTATCGACTACGTCACACTGACCACTCCCCACCACATCCCCTCCGCTGCCCTGGACGTCCCACCCACGGACACGGGCCTGCGTGGCGCCGAACTCGCCATTGCAGACACCAACACCACCGGCCAGTTCACGGGCCAAACTTATGTGCTGCACAGGATCGCCGAGCGGGACCCCGCCACCCTTGCGCAGGCCTATACCCAGGCGATTGCCGGCGGAACCCGGCTCTTCATCACCGACGTCCCGGCCCCCCTGCTGCTGACCCTCGCCGACACCAAAGGCGCCGCCCGCGCCATCCTGCTGGACGCCACATCCGAGGATGATCGCCTGCGGGGCACCGATTGTCGCGCCAACACGCTGCATCTGCTGCCCAGCCGCGCCATGCTCGCCGACGGTCTGATGCAGTATCTCGTCACAAAAGGCTGGACGCGCGTCATGCTGCTCACAGGCCGCGACCCTGATGACGCGCTCTACGCCGCTGCGATCCGCCACGCCGCCGACAAATTCCAGATAACGATCGAGGCCGATCGCCCCTGGAGTTTCAACCCGGCCGCCCAGCAGGCGGATACCGGTCACTACCAGGTGAACGACGAAGTGGCCAAAGCCACGCAAGGGGTCAGCTACGATGTTCTTGTCGTCGCTGACGAAGCCGATAATTTCGGCGATGAGCTCCCCTACCGCACATCAACGCCGCGCCCCGTCGCCGGCACGCAAGGGCTCGTGCCCTCCGCCTGGGCGGAGCCTATGGACGAATATGCCAGCACCCAGCTCCAGCTCCGCTTTCACCGCACTGTCGGCCGCTGGATGACCTCGCGTGATTACGGCGCCTGGCTGGCTGTTCGCGCCATCGGCGAGGCCGCCACCCGCACCGCCAGCGATGACCCGGCCAAGATCATCGCCTACCTCCGCGGCCCCGATTTCACCCTCTCCGGCTACAAAGGCCCCGAACTGAGTTTTCGGCATTGGGACGGCCAGTTGCGCCAGCCGATTCTGCTCGCCGATAGCCAATCACTGGTATCGATCTCCCCCCAGCCGGGCTTCCTGCATCAGACCAACGACCTCGACTCTCTCGGCACAGACGCCCCGGAGACCACATGCCACGAGACCCCGTGAATAAAGGTTCTTTGGTTCTTTCTTTCAAGAAAGAACTTCTTGCTCTCTTTCTTTTATTCTGGCTCCACCCGGCCTATGCCTTCCGCATCTTCGTCTCCAACGAAAAGGACAACACGATCACCGTTCTCGACGGTGCTAGCCTCAAGATTCTCGAAACGGTGCCGGTTGGCGCCCGCCCCCGCGGCATCGTACTATCGCATGACGGCAAGAGCCTCTATATATGCACGTCAGATGCCGACCATATCGAAGTTCTCGATCTTGCCTCGTTAAAAGTTACCCGCATCCTGCCCAGCAACCCCGATCCGGAATACATGGCGCTGAGCCGCGACGGCAAAACCCTCTATATCGCCAACGAGGATAACAGCCAGGTCTCCGTGCTTGATGTCGCCGGCAGCCGGATTACCTCGGAAATACCGGTGGGTGTTGAACCGGAAGGCATGGCTGTCAGCCCGGACGATAAAACCGTGGTCTGCACGTCGGAAACCACCAGCATGGCCCATTTCATCGATGTCGCCACCCACACCGTCACCGCCAGCGTTCTCGTCGGCACCCGCCCCCGCTTTGCGGTTTTCACCAAAGATGGCTCAAAGGTCTGGGTTTCTTCGGAAGTCGCGGGTACTGTCGCCGTCATCGATGCCACAACGCACAAGGTGTTGCACAGCATCACCTTCGATCTCCCCGAGGTTCCCAAAGCCTCCATCCAGGCCGTCGGCATCAACCTGACCGCCGACGGCAAGACCGCCTTCGTGGATCTCGGCCCGGCCAACCGCGTCGCGGTGATTGATGCCAAAACCTACGCTGTCAAAACCTATCTCCTCGTCGGCCAACGCGTCTGGCATGGGGATTTCTCACCCGATGAAAAATACCTCTACGTTGCCAACGGCATCAGCAACGACATGTCGGTGATCGACGTGCCGGCCCTGGAGGTCACGCAATCCGTGCCGGTGGGGCAATCGCCCTGGGGCGTTGTCGTTGCCCCGTAGCGCGCCTCGCGCTTGGGCGATGCGGAGCCGCGCATTTTTATCCGCGGCGGCGCGCCGATGACACCTGCGCTCTCCGTCGCGAACCTGTCCTACGCATTCGGCCCGCGGCAGGTCCTGCACGACGTCAATTTCGCCGTGCAGCCTGGCGACTTCACCATTCTGCTGGGCCTGAACGGCGCCGGCAAAACCACCCTTTTTGCCCTGATCACGCGCCTCTACAGCGCCCGCGCCGGCCGCATCGCCGTCTTTGGCCACGATATCGATCGGCAACCCCGCGCCGCCCTGGCACGGCTCGGAGTCGTCTTCCAGCAATCCACACTCGATCTCGATCTCACCGTCGAACAGAACCTGCACTACCACGCTGCCCTGCACGGCCTCTCCCGCGCGGACGCCCAACCGCGCCTGGAGGCCGAACTCGCCCGTGTGGGCCTGCTCGATCGCCGGCATGATCGTGCACGCGCCCTGTCGGGCGGGCAACGCCGGCGCGTGGAACTCGCCCGCGCCCTCATCCATTCTCCCTCGCTTCTGCTGCTGGATGAACCAACCGTCGGGCTGGATATGGAAAGCCGCCGCTTTCTCATCGATCACGTTCGCACCCTCTGCCGCAGCGGCACGCTCGGCGTCCTGTGGGCTACCCATCTTATCGATGAAGCCGGCACCGATTCGCGCGTCATCGTGTTGCATCACGGCCGGGTCCTGGCCGATGACAGTGCGGAAGCGCTGACCCGTGAGTATAGCGGTGTGAAGGAGGCGTTTGATTCGCTGACGCGGAAAGATGCTGCATGAAGAAGAAAGAGTCTTCTTTTTTGAAAAAAAGAAGCAAAAAACTTTTACCCCTTGGTGCGCGCGGTCTGCTCACCGCGCGCCTGAACAGTCAAAAGTTTTTTGGTTCTTTTTTTCAAAAAAGAACATCTTCCTTTTCACGATGATCCAGTACACACGCTGCCTGACCGGGATCATGCGCCGCGAGGCCCTGCGCTGGGTGCACCAGCGCGGCCGTTTCATCTCCGCCCTCGTGCGCCCCCTTGTCTGGCTTGTCATCTTCGCCGCCGGCTTCCACTTCGTGCTCGGCGTGTCCATCAGCCCGCCTTACCGCACCTATATCCCCTATGAGGTCTACATCGCCCCCGGCCTCGCCGGCATGATCCAGCTCTTCAACGGCATGCAGAGCTCGCTCTCGATGGTCTATGATCGTGAGATGGGCAGCATGCGCACGCTCATGGTCAGCCCGTTTCCGCGCTGGTTCCTTCTCACCTCAAAGCTTCTCGCCGGCGTCGCCGTCTCCGTGGTTCAGGTCTACATCTTTTTCGCCATCGCCTGGTTCTGGCACATCCGCCCGCCGGTGACCGGCTACATCGCCGTGCTGCCGGCGCTGATCCTCTCCGGCCTCATGCTGGGCGCGCTCGGCCTGGTGCTCTCCTCCTTCATCAAGCAGTTGGAGAATTTCGCGGGTGTGATGAATTTCGTGATTTTCCCGATGTTCTTTACCTCGTCGGCGCTTTATCCGCTCTGGCGGATGCAGCAGGCGAGCCTGCCCATCTACTGGGCCAGCCAGATCAACCCGTTTACCCACGCCGTCGAACTCGTCCGTTTCGCGCTCTACGATTCGTTCAACCCCATCTCGGCCCTCGTGCTCTGCGCCTATCTCGCGCTCTTCATGGGCGCTGCCATCATTGGCTACGATCCCGGCCGCGGCCTTCTCGCCCGCAAGGGCGGCGGAGAATAACCATGTCAAAATACCTCGCCCTCGCGGCCTGCCTCGCCGCCCTCGCAGCCGCACCCCGCGCCGCCGCCCAGGCCTACGGCCAAAACCCCGATTGGCCCTGCGCCCAGCGCCTGATTGCCACGCTGGAACCCGGCGCCTACTGGAACGGCCCGGTCCCCCAGCACACCGCGTGGCGCGACAACGATGCCCTCTTCGCCCTGGTTCCCGGCATCGTGAACCGCGACACGCCGGACGCCGACGCGCTGGCCAAATTGAACGCCTACGTGGCCGGCATTCCGGCCACCCAGCGCGCCAGCGCCCTGCCTGCCCTGTTCAGCGCCATCGTAGACCAAACCAACGACGACCGCTCGGTACTGATCGCGCGCATCGAACAACTGGGCCACCGCCAGCGCGAAATGGGCGACTTGATCGCCAGACTCAGCACCAAGGTAGATGCCACGCCCGACTCCAACCCCGCGAAGGCTGATCTCATCGGCACCCGCGACTTCGACGTGCGCGCCTTCCAGGAGACCCAGCACACGATGCGCTACGCATGTGAGGCGCCTGCAAACCTCGAGCGCCGCATCGGCGTGTTTGCGCGCATTCTGCAGGCGGGCCTTCAGAGGAAGTGAAGAGTGTTCTTTTTTGAAAAAAAGAACCAAAAAACTTTTGACCTATAGCGTACGCTGCCGGTGATTCCACGACAGTCGGTCAAAAGTCTTTTGCTTCTTTTCTTCAGAAAAGAAGACCTTTCTTCGTTCAGAACTTCGCCCGCGCCGTCACGTACCACTCCGCCGGCGCATCATACGTGCCGTAGATGATCGAGTCGGTCGTGTCCTCGTTGCCGGTCACCAGATACCGGTCATCGGTGATGTTNNGGCCGGCGCAACAGCGCTGTATTCACCGAATCATTGAACATCGACGCGGTATAGGTGTAGTCGAGGCCGAACCGGATCGACCCTTCGTTCTGCAGATGCAGCACATAAGTCGGGCTGACGGACATTTTCCACTTCGGCGTCTTCGGCAGCTTGCTGCCCAGCGCTATGCAGGGCTCGTAAGGCTGCACGCAGGACTGTCCGGCATTAATGCCGGGCGCCAGATAGGTGTAGTAGGCGTTCATATACCCGGCGTTGGCAGCCACGGAGAAATCGTCCGTCACGAGCGCACGCGTTTCAAGTTCGCCGCCCTCGATGATCGCGTTGCCCGCGTTCTCGATCGTCGGCGAGATGCCTTTCTGGAAGTTCAACTGGATCCCATTATAGTTCGTGTAGAACCCATCCAGATCCACCTCCAGCCGGTGCTGCAGGAATTCCGACTTCACGCCGACCTCGTAGGTCTGCGACTTTTCCGGTCCGAAGGATGGTAATGCCAGCTCAGGCTGAGTGATCCGCGTGGACCAGCCGCCATCCTTGAAGCCTTTCGAATACGTGGCGTAGGCCATCACATCCGGCGTAAGCTGGTAATTCAATCCCGCCGTCGGCGTAAACACGTAGAAATCCTGCGTGTAAGGTCCGGTCGGCGCATAAAGCGTCGGGTTGGCTGGCTGGAACGGAAATCCACCGCGCTGCTGCACGCACGGCACGGAGGCCGCGGTCAGCGGATAGCAGCCGGTGATTTTGTAGTCGAACAGATTGTTGTCGAACTGGTCAAACACGATGCTCTTGTGATCGTAACTGTAGCGGGCGCCGGCAATCAGCGTCAGATTGCCGATCACGTTGTAATCGACATGCGCATATCCGGCCACCGAGGTCGTATCGATGGTGGACCGCCCGTCGATCTGCAGCAATCCCGCGCCGAGGGTTACGTAATCCTGCTCGAAGCCGCCTTCGTTGAAGTAATACAGGCCGCTGGAATATTTCAGCTTGTCGTCAAGCACCGCGCCGGTTGCCTGAAATTCCTGGCTAACCTGGTGCTGGTTGATCTCGAAGGCGCCCTGGTTCATGTCGACAGGCGAGCCGTCAGGATCCAGCGCCACTTTCCAGTTCATCGCCCGGTAGCTGGTGATGGATTTCAGATCCGCCCACTCGGCTACGTTCCAATCGATCACGTTGGCAACGCCGTAGTTCGTTAGTATGTCGAAATCGGGCCCGGTGGCGTATGTCGTGTCGATATTCTTGGTAATGTATTGAGGTCCGAACGGCAGGCGGCCGGTCGCGCCGAAAATCCCTGGATTGCCGTTGGTGGTGCCGGCGGGAGTAAGCCCTGGGCCACGCGGACCGCAGGCGATCGGCAGGGTCGGGATCGCGGCGATCCCGGCGATGCAGAAATTGTAGAACGGCCCGAACACCGCGCCCTGTGAAAGGCTCGTCGGCGCTGCCAGCAGGCTCTCGGCCGAGGAGGAGGAATTGCTGTGCGTCCAGTCCGCGGAAATCGTGTCGCTGAGCGTATCGGAAACCACGACCTTCAGCTTGCCCCGCAGGGTATCGTCGCCCTGGCCACCCTGCGTGCCAAAAGTCTCGGTTCCGAGATTTTTGAACGCGGTGGCGGGATCGGAGACATATCCGCCTGGAACGGAGTACGGGATGCGCTTTTCGTAGCCATCCCGGTTATCGCTGGAGAAGGTCAGCGATCCGAGGAGTTTGTCCGGGATGAACGGCAGATCCACCGTGCCCTGGAAGTCCCGCCGGTTGTAGCTGCCGCCTGTGGCCTCCAGATCGGCCTTGTAAACATTCCCCGGTGTGGCCGTTACCACGTTGATGGCACCGCCGATCGTATTCCGGCCGAACAGCGTGCCTTGCGGACCCTTCAGGATCTCGATCCGGCTGACATCCAGCAGGCCCACATTGGCGCCCACCGTGCGCGCGTAATAGACGCCATCGACATATACGCCCACGCCGGGATCGAGGTTGATGCCGAAATCATCCTGCCCGATGCCGCGAATCGAGGCCGAGAGCACCTGATACGCGCCACCAAACGGTGATGCCGTATCCAGATTGGCGTTCGGCGTCAGCCGCCCGAGATCGCTGACTTCGGTGATATTTTTCCGCTTCAACTCCGCGGCCGTAAATGCCGTCACCGCGATCGGCACCCGTTGCAGCTTCTCCGATCGTTTCTGCGCGGTGACAACCACCTCTTCCAACTGACCGGGCTTGGCGGCAGCTTGGGCGCTGGCGTGCGAGGCCGGCAGCACACCCGCCAGAACCAGCGCCGCAGCACTGGCAGTGCTGACAAGATAGGCGCGTCGTTGCCCATATATGGCTATCATCTTGTATCCCCCCATGGCGCACTATTGGTGCCGTCGTGAGCTTTTCGCTCTCCGGGAGAGATACGTCATTCGCTTGAGCGAAGCAATATGCGCCATGACGAAAAATGGTGCTGACATCTCCATTCTTCCACATGCCATGATCCGGTATTTGTTGCGGTGCAGCATGCTTGGCGGTACTCATAGCCACTATTCCTGCCAATCTGCAGGCACCGGCAAACCCGACGCCCTCTCGCGCGCTTCATCGCCGGTTCGTTTCGATCCTGGAGCTATGACAATGAATTTGCACGAAGTGATGGTCACCCCCCTGTTCGCCCTGATCGCCGGCGTCCTGATCCTGGTGATCCCCCGCCTGCTCAACCTGATCGTGGCCATCTACCTCATCGCCATCGGCATCCTCGGCCTCGCCCCGCACTTGCTGCACTGAGTGCGGTGGGTGGGAAAGGAAGGCCAGGGGGCGCTGCCCCCTGGCCCCAAGCTGGGGATTTGTCCCCAGACCCCATTTCCTGAGGGGGTTTCTGGCGGGGGGCGGCGCACAGCTTGGCCGCGGTGCGTGTGGCCCCCCTCCAGAACCCCCCTCAGGAACAGGTTCTAAGGACGACTGTCCTGAGCGGGGTCTCCCCCTTTAAGCATGAGGGGCAGAGCCCCTGGCCTTCCTCTGCCGCCCCCCAGGCTGGCGCCGGGCGACAGACGTGGTAAGTGCCAGCCCCCCGATTACGAGAGTTCCGGCTTGGAAGCGCTTCAGCCCGTTCGCGGCACCAGAGACATTCTTGGCGAGGACCAGCGCCGCCACGCGCACGTGGTGAACACCGCGCGGCGCGTGGCCGGACTTTATGGCTTCGACGAATGGTCTACGCCCATTTTCGAGGATACCCGCGTCTTCGCCCGCACCCTGGGCGACACGTCCGACGTCGTCACCAAAGAGATGTACAGTTTTGTCGACCGCGGCGGCGACAGCATCACCTTGCGGCCGGAGAACACCGCGGGCATTTGCCGCGCGCTCGTCACCGGTGGCCTCACCCAGTCATTGCCGCAAAAGGTGTTCTACGCCGGCCCGATGTTCCGCTACGAGCGGCCGCAGAAGGGCCGCTACCGTCAGTTCCACCAGATCGGCGCCGAGCTGATCGGCGCCCCCGAGCCGCTCGCCGATGCCGAGATCATCGCGCTGGGCTGGCACATCCTCACCGCGCTGGGCCTTGCCGGCGATGTGGTGCTGGAGTTGAACACCCTCGGCGACACGCCGAGCCGCGACGCCTACCGCGCGGCACTGGTCGCCTATTTCCAGGCCCATGCTGGCGCCCTTTCCGCCGATAGCCGCGATCGGCTGGCCCGCAATCCACTGCGCATTCTGGATAGCAAGGACCAGGCTGATCGCGCGCTGATCGCCGGGGCGCCCACGATTTCTGTCTACCTGACGCCTGAAGCGGCGGCCTTTTATGCTGCCGTCCAGGCCCACCTGGTCCGGCTCGGCGTGCCCTTCGTGGAAAACCCCCGTATCGTGCGCGGGCTGGATTACTACAGCCACACCGCCTTCGAATTCGTCACCACCCGCCTTGGCGCCCAGGGCACCGTGATGGCCGGCGGCCGCTACGATGGGCTGGTGGCCGAAATGGGCGGCCCGCCGACGCCGGCTGTCGGCTGGGCCGCGGGAATCGAGCGCCTCTCCATGTTGTTGACCGAGTCGCCGGCGGCGCCCCGCGCGGTTTGTGTTGTGCCGATGGGCGAGGCAGCCGAAGCCGCCGCGCTGGCCGTGCTGCAGGATCTCCGGCGTGGCGGCGTGCGCGCGGAGATGGCGTATCGCGGCAACTTCAAGCGCCGCCTGGAGCGCGCCAATCGGATAGGTGCGCGGGCCGTGGTGATCCTGGGCGAGGACGAGATCGCCCGGGGGGTGGCCGCGGTGAAGGATCTCGCCACCGGCACGCAGACGGAGGTTGCGCTTACGGACGTGGCGCGCGTTCTGGCTGTCTGATGATGGATCTCTCCGGCAAATTCGATCGCATCCTCCTGCGGGCGGAGGAGTTGCGGAACGACCTCTCCACGGGCCTGGGCGGCGAGGCCTTCTCCCGCGCTTCCCGCGAGCTGTCCGAGCTGGAACCGGTCGTTGCCCGCATCGAGGAGCTGCGCGCCGCGGAGGCTGAGGCGGAAGGCGCCGAGCAGCTCCTCGCCGATCCGGAGATGCGCGACATGGCCGAGCAGGAGCTTCGCACCCTGCGCGAGCGCCTGCCCAGGCTCGCCCGCGAGATCCAGCTTGCCCTGCTCCCCAAGGATGAGGCGGATGAGCGCAGCGCCATCCTGGAAATCCGTCCCGCGGCGGGCGGGGACGAAGCCGCCCTGTTCGCCGCAGAGTTGTTCGCTGCCTACCAGAAATACGCGTCTGCCCGCGGCTGGCGGTTCGAGGTGATGGACTACACTGAAACCGAGCTTGGCGGCCTGAAGGAGGGGATCGCCGAAATCACCGGCCGGAATGTGTTTGCCCGCCTNNAAATACGAATCCGGCGTGCACCGGGTGCAGCGCGTTCCCACCACCGAAACGCAAGGGCGCATCCACACCAGCACCATCACCGTCGCTGTGCTGCCGGAGGCGGAGGATGTGGATGTGCAGGTCAACGAGAGCGATTTGCGGATAGACGTCTACCGTGCCTCAGGTGCCGGCGGCCAGCACGTGAACAAGACCGAAAGTGCTGTGCGAATCACGCATTTGCCCACCGGCATCGTGGTGGCCATGCAGGAGGAACGCAGCCAGCACAAGAACCGCGCCAAGGCGATGAAGATTCTGCGCGCCCGCATGTATGAGGCGCAGCGCGCGAGCCTGCACGCCACCCGCTCCGCCGACCGCAAAAGCCAGGTGGGCACCGGCGACCGCAGCGAGCGCATACGCACCTACAATTTCCCCCAAGGCCGCGTCAGCGACCACCGGATCAACCTCACATCCCACAAGATCGACCGCGTCATGCAAGGCGAATTCGACGAATTCGTCGACGCCCTCACCGAAGAAGACCAAGCCGCCCGCCTTGCTTCAAACGAATAAAAGTTCTTTGCTTCTTTCACTCAAGAAAGAAGACTCTTCCTTCACCCTATAGCCCGCATCGCGCTTGTTGCTATCCCGAAATGCCGCTGAAACAAGAAAGACTCTTCTTTCTTGAAAGAAAGAAGCAAAAAACTTTTATGTGTTCAGTTCTCGCGCGTGATGTTCCAGGTGGTCGGCAATAAACGTCTGGATGAACCAATACGAGTGGTCATACCCCTCATGCCGCCGAAGCGTCAGCACCTGGCCCGACCGATGCGCGGCCGCCTCCAGCGCCTCAGGCCGCAATTGCCCAGGCAAAAACTTGTCCGCCAGCCCCTGATCCACCAGAACCGGCCCAGGAAACGGCGTCCGCCCCATCAGCACGCTCGCATCAAATTCCTGCCACGCTGCCCGATCCGGCCCCAAATACGCACCGAACGCCTTCTCTCCCCACGGCACATCCACCGGATGGCAAATCGGCGCCAACGCCGATAGCGACTTCCACTTGCCCGGATACCGCAACGCCGAAATCAGCGCCCCATGGCCACCCATCGAATGGCCCATGATCCCCTGCGCCCCCGGCTTCACCGGAAACGCCGCGGCAATCAACGCCGGCAGCTCCTCGTTGATATAGCTGCCCATCCGGTAATGCCCGGCCCACGGTTCCTGCGTGGCATCCAGATAAAACCCCGCACTGGTCCCCAGATCCCAGCTCTCATCCTCGCCGGGCACACCCGCCCCACGCGGGCTGGTATCGGGCGCCACCAGGATCAGCCCCAGCGAACTCGCCAGCCGCAACGCCCCCGCCTTCTGCACGAACGTATCCTGCGTGCACTCCAGCCCCGCCAAATAATACAGGGCAGGGCAGGGGCCATCGGCCGCCGCCGGCGGCAGATACACCGCCAGCTTCATCTCCGTGCCGGTGGCAGCGGAGGCGTGCGCATACACCCCCAGCCGGCCGCCGAAACACAGGCTCTCGCTGCGCTTCTCCAATGCCATGGCTCAGTACACCACAACGCTGCGAATGCTCTCGCCGCGCGTCATCAGATCAAACCCGTCGTTGATCTTCTCCAGCGGCAGAATATGCGTGATCAGATCATCGATGTTGATCTTGCCATCCATATACCAATCCACGATCTTCGGCGTATCGGTCCGCCCACGCGCCCCACCGAACGCGCTGCCCTGCCACACCCGCCCGGTCACCAACTGGAACGGCCGGGTGGAAATCTCCTGCCCCGAGGCCGCCACACCGATAATCGTGGATTTGCCCCAGCCGCGATGCGCGCATTCCAGCGCCTGGCGCATCAACGTGGTGTTGCCCACACATTCGAAACTATGGTCCGCACCCCCCTTGGTCAGTTCCACCAGATGCGGCACCACATCGCCCACCTCTTTCGGGTTGACGAAATGCGTCATCCCGAACTTCTCCGCCAACGCCTTGCGCCCCGGGTTGATATCCACCCCGATGATCATATCGGCCCCGGCAATCCGCGCGCCCTGGATCACGTTCAGGCCGATGCCGCCCAGGCCGAACACCACCACATTGTCGCCAGGCGCCACCTTCGCCGTGTAGATCACCGCGCCCACCCCGGTGGTGACACCGCAGCCGATATAGCAAATCTTGTCGAACGGCGCGTCCTCCCGCACCTTGGCCAGGGCAATCTCCGGCAGAACCGTGAAATTGGCGAAGGTGGAGCAGCCCATATAATGGTAGATAGGCTTCCCCTGGAAGCTGAAGCGGCTGGTGCCGTCCGGCATCAGCCCCTTGCCCTGCGTCGCGCGGATCGCGGTGCACAGGTTCGTCTTACGGCTGAGGCAGCTTTTGCACTGCCGGCATTCCGGCGTGTACAGGGGGATCACGTGATCCCCCTTCTTCAGCGTGGTCACGCCGGCGCCCACATCCACCACCACGCCCGCGCCCTCATGGCCCAGAATGCTCGGAAACAGCCCTTCGGCATCCGCACCGGACAGCGTGTATTTGTCGGTATGGCAGATGCCGGTGGCCTTGATCTCCACCAGCACCTCGCCCGCCTTGGGGCCTTCAAGCTGCACGGTTTCGATCGTAAGCGGCTGGCCGGCTTCAAAAGCAACGGCGGCGCGGACATCCATGGTCTGTCTCCTGGGTTTGATGGGGGCGGGTCGCCTGGGCACGGCAGGCCAGCTTGTTACGCTTCGCCCGCACCCTAGGCATCCCCATACATTTGCAAAGGCCGAATGTCAGAGACCAGCCCCCCGCGCGATAGAACCTTCGTCCCGATTGACGGCAGGCGGACCGCCAACCGCCCTAGCCGAACCCACGCCGCCGCCCTACCTTTCGGCCGCATAGGCTCGGGAGAAGACGACATGCGCGATTACCTGCAGTTTTACATCGACGGCGCCTGGGTCACCCCCGCCGAGCCCCATACCCTCGATGTGATCAACCCGGCCACGGAGGCCGTCTGCGGCCGCATCAGCCTCGGTGCCACCGCCGACGTGGACCGCGCCGTGGCTGCCGCCACCCGGGCCTTCGAAACCTTCTCCCGCACCACGCGCGAGGAACGGCTGGCCCTGCTCGGCCGCATCATCGATGTCTACAAGCGCCGCTACAACGATGTGGCGGCCGCGATCACCGAGGAGATGGGCGCCCCTGTCAGCCTATCGCAAAACGCCCAGGCCGCCATCGGCCTCGGCCACCTCCAGACAGCACAGGCCATCCTGCAATCCTACCAGTTCGAGGAACTGCGCGGCACCACCCTGCTGGCGCGGGAACCGATCGGCGTGTGCGGCTTCATCACCCCCTGGAACTGGCCGATGAACCAGATCACCTGCAAGGTTGCCCCCGCACTCGCCGTCGGCTGTACCATGGTGCTCAAGCCCAGCGAAATCGCCCCCTTCTCCGGCTACCTCTTCGCCGAAATCCTGCACGAGGCCGGCGTGCCCCCCGGCGTGTTCAACCTGATCAACGGTGACGGCCCCGGCGTCGGCGCCGCCATCAGCGCCCACCCCGGCATCGATCTCGTCTCCTTCACCGGATCCACCCGTGCCGGCATCGAAGTTGCGCGCGCCGCCGCGGCCACCGTGAAGCGCGTGCACCAGGAACTGGGCGGCAAATCGCCCAACATCATCCTGCCCGATGCCGATCTTCCCGCAGCGGTTACCCGCGGCGTCAAGCACGTGATGCAGAACACCGGCCAAAGCTGCAACGCCCCCACCCGCATGCTCGCGCCCGTCAGCCTTATGCCCCAGGTGATCGATATCGCGCGCGAAGCCGCCCTCTCCACCACCGTGGGCGACCCGAACGGCAATGCCGAACTCGGCCCCGTCGTCTCCGAACTGCAATGGACGAAAATCCAGCGCCTGATCGAAAAAGGCATCGAGGAGGGCGCCACCCTGGTGGCTGGCGGCCCCGGCAAGCCGGACGGGCTGGAGACCGGCTACTACGTCAAGCCCACCGTATTCGCCAACGTCACCAACACCATGACGATCGCGCGGGAGGAGATTTTCGGCCCCGTCGTCGCCATTCTTGGCTACGAGACGGTGGAGGAAGCGATCGCCATCGCCAACGACACCCCTTATGGCCTGGCCGCCTACGTGCAAGGCCGCGACCACGCCCTGTTGCGCAGCACCGCCGCCCGCCTGCGCGCCGGCCAGGTCAACATCAACGGCGCGGGCACCGACCTGATGGCGCCGTTCGGCGGCTACAAGCAGAGCGGTAACGGGCGCGAATGGGGCGATCTGGCGTTTGGGGAGTTCTTGGAGACGAAGGCTGAGATTGGATATGGGGCGATAGCGGCAGAGTAAGGAAGAAAGAGTTCTTTTTTGAAAAAAAGAACCAAAAAACTTTTATCCCTTGGGACGGGTGCTAAGGCAGACACCCGACTCGAGAGGTAAAAGTTTTTTGGTTCTTTTTTTCAAAAAAGAACACTCTTCCTTCCTTAAGCATGATTGCGCTGCTGCAGCCTCGCCAGCAGAAAATCCCGGAACACGGCGACGCGTTTCGAATGGCGCAGTTCCTCCGGGTAGACGAAGAAGCAATCCACCTTGGGCCGTGGTGCTTCGGGCAGGATGCGGACAAGGCCCTCGAGATCCGCGGCCATCCAGCCCGGCAGCACACCGATACCGAGCCCGGCACGGATCACCTGGGCCATGCTGGACAGGCTGTTCACCTCGAGCACGGCACGGCGCGGCGCGCCTGGGCGGCGGCCGGCCTGGGCGAGCCAGTTGATGTCGGCCACCGGGGGACGATAATCGCCGAACAGGACCAGTTTGTGACGGTCGAGGTCCTCCAGCGTGGCAGGCGTTCCCGCCTTGGCCAGATAATCGGCGGAGGCACAGACGTGCCATTCGATTTCGAACAAATGGCGCTGGATCAGATCCGGCTGCTTGGGCGGATGCATGCGGATGGCAACGTCAGCCTCGCGCATCGCGAGGTCGAGGTCTCCATCATCCAGCAAGAGGCTGACCGTGACGTCCGGATAGAGTTCCAGGAATTGAAGAAGGCGGGGGGCGAGCCAGGTGCTGCCGAAGCCGACGGTGGTGGTGATCTTAAGGCGCCCGGCCGGCTTATCGCGGCTTTCCGTGAGCAGCGCCTCGGTCATGGCCAGCTTGGCGAAGACCTCACGTACGGTCTGATTGAGGCTTTCGCCCTGTTCGGTGAGGATCAGGCCGCGGGCATGGCGATGGAAGAGCGGCACCTGCAATGCCTCCTCCAGCGCGGAGATCTGCCGGCTAACGGCAGACTGGCTCAGATTGAGCGTGTCACCCGCATGGGTGAAACTGCCGGCTTCCGCGACGGCGTGGAAGACACGCAGTTTGTCCCAATCCATGAGGTGATCCCCGTTCAGCCCCCCGTGCGCGTCAGGCGTCTTCCATCGCGAGAATCGGGGCAGCTTCAGTGAGCCACTTTTCAGCTTCCAGCGCCGCCATGCAACCAGAACCTGCGGCTGTGACGGCCTGACGGAAAATCTTATCCTGTACGTCGCCAGCGGCGAAGATTCCGGGTACACTGGTACGCGTTGTACCGGGCTGCGTGAGGATGTAGCCCTCCGCATCCAAATCCACGTGACCGCGGAAGATGGCGGTGTTCGGGGTGTGGCCGATGGCGATGAAGACGCCATCGACGGGGAGGAGGGTCTGCGCGCCGGTTTCACGGTCGCTCACGCGAATCCCCGTGACGACCGGAGGGGTGCCACCGCCGACGATTTCCTCGGGGATGCTATTCCACATGATTCGTATCTTCGGGTGCTCGAAGAGGCGGGCCTGCAGGATTTTTTCGGCACGCAGCGAGTCGCGGCGGTGGATAAGCGTGACCTGGTCGGCGTGGTGGGTGAGGTAGAGCGCTTCCTCGACCGCGGTGTTGCCGCCACCGACGACCGCGACACTGCGGCCACGGTAGAAAAACCCGTCGCAGGTCGCGCAAGCCGAAACGCCGGCGCCTTGGTAAGCTTTTTCCGAGGGCAGACCGAGCCAGCGGGCCTGGGCGCCGGTGGCGATAATGACCGTGTCGGCGAGATAGATATCCCCCGAGTCGCCGGTGCACCGGAAAGGACGGCGGGTGAAATCGACGTTCATGACCAGGTCGTGGAGGATGCGCGTGCCAACATGTTCGGCCTGGGCCTGCATCTGCTCCATCAGCCAGGGGCCCTGGATGGTGTCGGCAAAGCCTGGGTAATTCTCGACATCGGTGGTGATGGTGAGCTGGCCGCCGGGTTGCAGCCCGGCCAGCATGATGGGTTGCAAATTGGCGCGCGCGGCATAGATGGCGGCTGTGTAGCCCGCCGGCCCGGCGCCGATGATCAGGACTCGGGTCTTTTGCGTGGTCGGCATGGGAATCAAAAATCCGTTCTCTCGTTTGAAAAACCAGTCTATCCGGGCGGTTGCGGCGTTTACAAGCAAAGAAAGCCTTGCCGCCGGACCTCGATATGCTCAGATGAGTAATTATATTGCGCAAATCAACGGGGGCGGCTTGAATAGTTATATGATGCAACGCGAAGACGAGTTGGGCCTGCTGGATGATATCGACCGGCGGATACTTGCGGAATTGCAGGCCGATGGCCGAATGACCAATGTGGAGCTGGCNNGCGCAGATCGGGGCCCAGAAACTGGGCTGGCAGATCGCGTTTTTCGCCATTGTCGGGCTGGAGAGCCAGAAGCAGCAGGTGCTGGACGGGTTCGAGGCGCTGGTGGCGAGCTGGCCGGAGGTGCGCGAATGCCACATGATCCGCGGCGGCGGCGATTTCCTGCTGAAGCTGGTGGCGCGCGACGCCGCCCAGGAAAACCAGCTGACGGCGCGGCTGACCGGGATTGCCAATGTCGCCAAGGTGCAGACGTTGCAGACCATCCGCACCAGCCGGGCGCTGCCGGGCGTGCCGATCGATCGCAATCATGGGTGAGGCACGGCGCGCCAAAATTGACCGGGCTTCGGTTGGGATTTTTGCCGCGGCGGTGGCGACGGATTTGTTGTGCCGGTTTTTCCCCGCGCAGTTGCCTTGGTTTTTCCCGTTTATTTTTAACGCGCCAGTCTTTCTCGGCTGCTGGTTTGTGCTGCTTTGGTATTTTCGGGGCTTGCGGCGGATTTCATTGGAGAAAAGACCGAGCCGGTTGCGGCAGGGGTTTTTTCTGGTCGGCGTGCTGTCGATCTACTTCGTGCTGCAGACGCGATTTGAGTATTTCTCGCAGCATCTGTTTTCGCTGAACCGCACCCAGGCGGTCACCATCAGCATGGCCGCACCCTTCTGTATCGGCATTGCCTGGATGCAGGATGTGCTGGCGCTGGGGGTGCCGGCCTGGCTGCTGGCGGCCTGCCGAAGTGATGCGATGCGGCGGATCGGCCGGGTGCTGTTTCATCCGATTCCGGCGATGGTGCTGTTTCTGCTCACCTCGGATATCTGGCTGATCCCGTCGGTGCATTTTGCCGCCATGATCAATCCGGCCTTGTATGCGTTCATGAATCTCTCCTGCCTCGGCGGCGGAATGATTTTCTGGCTGGTGGTGCTGGACCCAAGGCCAAAGCCGTTGAGCCGCTTGTCGTTTATTACGCGGGCGGGGGTGGGATTTCTGGTGATGTTTCCGCAAATCGCGGTGAGTTCTTATATCGCGCTGACGACGCAGGATCTGTACTCGTTCTATACGCTGTGCGGGCGGATTTTTCCGGCGATGAGCCCGGCCTATGACCAGATGCTGGGCGGGATGATCCAGTGGATACCGCCGGGGATGATGAATACGGCGGCGCTGATTATCAGTCTGAACGCGCTCAGGCTGTCGGACGTGGCGGCGGAGAAGCATTTTGTGCCGCCGCCGGGGGCGAAGGTTTATGAGGCGAAGTGGACGGGAAGGTAGGGGTTAAGAAAGCGGTCGCTTTTTTGAAAAAAAGCTCCGCAAAAAACTTTTGCGAGTCGATGTGGTGCGGGTCATCGGGCACCCTACGTGGCCAATGGTTGGTAGAGGTCTGGGCGGCGGTCGGAGAGCAGAGGGTCGGCGCCGCGGACAGATTTATGGTGCGTGGGGTCGGTGACCGCGTAGAGCATTTCATCGCCGGTGCCGGCGGCGGCGAGGATGGCGCCGTTTGGCCCGCAGATGGAGGAGAGGCCGATATAGGCCAGGCCATCATCGTTGCCGGCGTGGTTGGCGTAGGCGAGGTAGACCTGGTTCTCGTAGGCGCGGGCGGGGATGACGTGGCGGGCGACCTGGTCGTAGGGGGCCATCTGGGCGGTGGGGACGAGGATGATGTCGGCGACCGCGACGGCGAGGCGGCGGGCGGGTTCGGGGAATTCGATGTCGTAGCAGATCAGCAGGCCGATTTTGAAGCCGCCTAGTTCCGCCAGGCCGAATTCCGAGCCGACGGATTTGAACATGCCGCGATCGGTTTCACCAAACAGGTGAGATTTGCGGTAGTTGAGCAGCACCTTGCCGGTGGGGCCGATGAGGACGACCGAATTGGCGACATCTTCGCCGACCAGCTCGGGGTAGCCGAAGGCCAGCGCGATTGCGTTGGTTTCAGCGATTTTTCCGGCGCGGGCCATGTCCTGTCCGTCCGTCGTGATGGCGGCTTTTTTCGCGTTGGAGAAGCCGATATTGTAGCCGGAGAGGTACATTTCCGGCAGGAGGAGCAAATCCGCGCCGTTGGCTTTGGCGCGGCCGGCGAGTTCGGCCATTTGAGTGAACGCGCCTTCAACATCATTGAGCCGGCCGGGGCCTTGGTACAGAGCGATTTTCATGATGCTAGCCTAGCTTCAAACGTTGAACCTGAACAAGAGAACATCGCCGTCCTTGACGACGTAATCGCGGCCCTCGATGCGTAGCTTCCCGGCGTCTCGCGCCCCGGCTTCGCCCTTGTAGGCGACGTAGTCTTCATAAGCCGTGGTCTCGCAGGCGATAAAACCGCGTTCGAAATCGCCGTGGATGACGCCGGCGGCACCCGGCGCCTTCGTCCCTTTGATGATGGTCCAGGCGCGGGTTTCTTTTGGGCCGACGGTGAAATAGGTGATGAGGCCGAGGAGTTGATAACCGGCGCGGATGACGCGGTCCAGGCCGGAATCTTCCAGGCCGAGATCGGAAAGAAAGCCGGCGCGGTCTTCTTCCGGCAACTGGCTGACTTCGGATTCGATGGCGGCGGAAACGATTACATAGGCCGCGCCCTGCGCTTTCGCCATTTCGGCGACGCGGGCGGATTGGGCGTTGCCGGTGGCGGCACTCGCTTCCTCAACATTGCAGACATAAAGCACGGGTTTGGCGGTGAGCAGGTTCAGCCGCTTGGCGGCTTCCGCCTCGGCTGCCGGAATCGCGGCGCGGGCGGGCTGCCCGGCTTCCAGGGCGGCCAAAATGGGTTCCATCAGCGCCACATCGGCGGCGGCGTTGCGGTCATTGCCCTTGGCTTTTTTCTGCAAGGCGGG
>PKZM01000011.1 GCA_003133065.1 Acetobacteraceae bacterium | reverse complement strand
GGCAGGTGCAGATGATCGCCATTGGCGGCGCCATCGGCACCGGCTTGTTTCTCGGTGCTGGCGGGCGGCTGCAACATGCCGGACCGGCGCTGGCCATCGTCTACCTGGTCTGCGGCCTGTTTTCCTTCCTGATCCTGCGCGCCTTGGGCGAGTTGGTCATGTACAGCCCAACCTCCGGCAGCTTCGTCTCCTATGCGCGGGAATTCATGGGCGAGCGCGGCTCCTTCGTCGCCGGCTGGATGTATTATCTGAATTGGGCGATGACCGGCATTGTCGATACCACCGCCGCAGCTTTATACATGAAATATTGGAGCGTTTTTGGCGGCGTGCCGCAATGGGTATTCGCCTTTATAGCGATGGCGCTGGTTGGCGGCATGAATTTGATCGCGGTCAGCTGGTTTGGCGAAATGGAGTTCTGGTTCTCGATCGTGAAAGTCGGGGCGCTGGTGCTGTTTCTGATCATCGGCGTGGTGATCCTGCTGACCGGCCACCATGTCGCCGGCCAGGTGCCCGGCCTGCAACTGATCTCGGAGAATGGCGGCATTTTCCCGCATGGAATTCTGCCCGCCGTGATCATCGTGCAGGGCGTGGTGTTCGCCTATGCCGGGATCGAGCTGATCGGCATTGCCGCCGGCGAGGCGCAGAACGTGAAACAGGTGCTGCCGCGCGCGATCAACAGCGTGATGTACCGGATCGCGCTGTTTTATGTCGGCTCGGTCGCGCTGCTGGTGATGCTGATGCCCTGGACCGCTTATCATGCCCGCACCAGCCCGTTCGTGACCTTTTTCGGCGCGCTGGGCGTGCCCGGCATTGGCACCGTGATGAATATCGTGGTGCTGACCGCGGCACTCTCCAGCCTGAATTCCGGGCTCTATTCCACCGGGCGGGTGCTGCGATCGCTGGCGATGGGCGGATCGGCGCCCTCCCTGGTCGCCAAGATGAACAAGCAGAAGGTGCCATATGCCGGGATTTTGGTCACGTTGGTGATCTATTTCATCGGCGTGATCCTGAATTACTTGGTGCCAAGCCAAGTGTTCGAGATCGTGCTGAACATCGCCTCGCTCGGTATCGTCTCGACCTGGGCGTTCATCGTGGTGTGCCAGATGATGCTGCGCCGCGCGATCAAGCGCGGGGAAGTGCCAGCGGTATCCTTCCGGATGCCCTTTGCCCCGCTATCCTCCTGGCTCACACTCGCCTTTCTACTGGCGGTGCTGGTGCTGACGGCCTTCGACTATCCGGACGGCACCTTCACCATCGCCGCGATTCCGGTTGTCGCCTTGCTGCTGCTCATCGGCTGGGTCTGGCTGAAAGGCAGCAACCCGTTCAGCCCCACCATCCCGTCTTACACCTTGACCAAGCTGGTCGCGGATAAGGACGAAGACCCGCGGTGAGTGCGGCGCTGGCGATTCATGGCGGCGCCGGGACGATTCCGGCGGCTGCTTTGGACAAAGCGGCGGCGGCGGAACACCATGCGGGCTTGCGGGCCGCCCTGGCCGCCGGCTGGGCGGTGCTGTCGGGTGGCGGGCCGGCGCTGGAGGCTGTCGCCGCCGCCTTGATGGCGCTGGAGGATGACCCGCTGTTCAATGCCGGGCACGGNNTGGGCCCGAAGAATCCCATTCTGGCCGCGCGCGCGGTGATGGAACATGCCGGGACGGTGTTTCTGGCCGGTGCCGGGGCAATGGATTTTTTGCGCACCCAGGCGCTGACTTTTGTACCAGAATCCTATTTCTCCACCCCGCGCCGGCTGGCGGCGCTGAAACTGGAGCTGGACCGCCGGGCCACCGGCGCGCCGGACACCAGGAGCGACGCTGACCGGCATGGCACGGTGGGCGCGGTTGCGCGCGATGCCGCCGGAGACCTGGCGGCCGGCACCTCAACCGGCGGGTTCACCGCCAAGCGGCCCGGCCGGGTGGGGGACGCGCCGGTGATCGGCGCCGGCACCTTCGCCGACAATGCTACCTGCGCGGTTTCCACCACCGGCACCGGCGAGGTGTTTATCCGCTACACCGCCGCCGCCGAGATTGCGGCGCGGATGCGCTATCTGGGGCAAGGGCTGGAGCAGGCCGCCGGGGATGTGATCGCGGAGCTGCTGACGCTGGGCGGCGATGGCGGGCTGATCGCGGTGGGGCCATCCGGCCCGCCGGTGCTGCCGTTTAATTGTTCCGGCATGTATCGCGGCTATGTGACCGAAGACGGGGTATTTCATACGGCCATCCACCGCGAACCTTATCTCGCATAAGATGTCTCCCAACGGGTGGGCGTCGAAAAGATCGCCAAATCGAGATACTCGTCAAGCATGTGGTAACTCTTATGTCGGCCGAGGCGCTTGAGCTAGGTTGGGTGTTTGCCGGTCTGCATGCCGGTGGTCAGCGCGCCGCGCTTTAGGCTATGCCCTCCAAATTCCCGCGCAACGAAGCCGGCGGCCGCAGCTCGGGTCTGAACGATGCGCCTTCATAATAGAAGTCGAGCTTGAAGTTGTACTACTGTCTGCTTCAATCTGGTCTAGGTCACGCACTCGTAGACTGATTCCCATAGCGTTTGCGA
>PKZM01000100.1 GCA_003133065.1 Acetobacteraceae bacterium | reverse complement strand
GCCAGGGCAGGTTTTGAAAGGCGCTCTAAGGCGCGCGGCCATCACGCCAGGCGGCAAGGCGTTCTTTGCAGGCCAAGAACCAAGGGTCAGAGCCTGTCATCCACCACAAAATCCAATTCCGCCTCAAGCGGAAGCTCTGGATCACTGGCATGGGACTTATGGTATTTGCGCGCCTTCTCCGCCCGGAAGGTGAGTTGACGGAGGATATCGAGGAGTTTTTCGTGTGCCTCCACGGTCATCTTGTCGAGGCTTTGCCCGGTCGCGGGAATATGCACCACGAACTCGCCGACCGGGAGCATGGAATCGGTGATGGCGAAGGTGAATTGGGCGCTGCCGTGTGTGGGAAGGTCCATGCGCGCAAGCACGATGTTATAGGTATTCAGGCCGTCCCGTGGCAGCAGGTGATCTTCGATGAAGGCCATTGTACCGATCCTGCGCCAAGTGTCCCGTGCCATACGGAACGACGAGCCAACATATCAATAACATTAATTTGTCACCGGAAAAGTATTACTATTTAGACTGCGCCTTACGCCAGTGCCGGATATGTGACTCCGGTGAGCTCCTCCGAAACGGTCCAGAGGCGTGCCCACACGGCATGGTCCTGCCCTTGGGGAGCGATCCGCGCCGGCGCGGGGGTGCCTCGTACTTCCAGAAAGCCGTTAGGCCCCCAATACTGGCCGCCAATCACACCCGGCATGGTGGCGGCATAGAGCCCGGGCAGGGCGCCCTTGGCCGAACTGTGTCCGAAGATGGAGATGGCGAGGTTGGCGAGCGTGACCATGATCCTGGGGGTTCCCGTCGCGGCCACAAATCCGGTGGTCGCGACCCCTGGGTGGGCGGCAATGCTGGCCAGGCGCGATCCGGCCGCCCGGGCGCGACGATCCAGCTCCAGGGCGAACATCAGGTTGGCCAGCTTGGACTGCCCGTAAGCCTTGCGGCCGGTATAGGGGCGTTCGGTTTGCAGATCGTCGAAATCGATGCTGCCGCGGCGATGCGCGATGCTCGCAATCGTCACCACGCGCGGCGCGGGCGCGCGCAGCAGCGCCGGGATCAGCCGGCCGGTGAGGGCGAAATGGCCCAGATGGTTGGTGCCGAACATCTGTTCGAAGCCATCTTCCGTGGTGTGACGGGTCTTCTGCAGGCCCAGGCCCGCATTGTTGAGCAGGATATCGATGCGGGGGATCGTGTCCCCGGTGCGGCCCGCGAAATCGCGCACGGAGGCCAGGCTTGCCAGATCCAGCGCCCCGACGCTGATCCGGGCGCCTGGATGCTGGGCGCGGATGGCGGCCGCCTGGGCTTCGCCGCGGGCCGTATCGCGCACCGCGAGAAGCACCTCCGCGCCATGGGCCGCCAGTGCCAGCGCCGCCTGGGCGCCAATGCCGCTGGTGGCGCCAGTTATTATGGCGATGCGGCCGGTCAAGGGAGGGATGTCGGCACTGGTCCAGGCGGTCACGTGGGGGGTATCCGATGCTGAGAGGTGGTGCTGCCTAGCACTGTTTCGCCAATTCCGCGCCTGGGCAGGAAGGCCTTCTTTTTTGAAAAAAAGAAGCAAAAAACATTTACTCTTGCGCCACCACCCTGTAACCGACACGTTACGACGGCGCATATCTGAACAGACAAAAGTTTTTTGGTTCTTTTTTTCAAAAAAGAACAGGTTTGTTTTTCTTTCTGGGTTGACCCATGACTGAAGCCAAAGGCCAGTTCGACGTGCAGACCAAGCCCGAGGCCAGCTTCGGCCCCGGCGTCGGCCGTTTCTCGCTCAGCAAGGTTTTTCATGGTGATCTAGACGGCACGAGCACCGGCGAGATGCTGGCGGTACGCACGCCTACGCCCGGATCAGCAGGGTATGTTCTGATCGAGCATGTGGTGGGGAAGCTTCACGGCAGGGCCGGCAGTTTTCTGCTGCAGCATTTCGGGCTGATGGATCGTGGCCAGCCGGAGCACAAGGTGGTGGTGATCCCTGATTCCGGCACGGAGGAATTGGCCGGACTGGCCGGAGAGATGTCGATCGATACCTCTGCCGGACACGCTTATGTATTGCGCTACGTGTTGCCGTAAGTAGTAGAAGAAAGAGGTTCTTTTTTGAAAAAAAGAACCAAAAAACTTTTGCCTGTTCGGGTACGCGGTGTGGCGGCGGTGTCGGATATTACGTGAACCTTATCAGGCTGCCGCGCGCGGGGCCCAGCACCTCATCCTCCCGCATCACCACCGTGCCGCGCAGGATCGTCGCCAGCGGCCACCCGGTGATCTGCATGCCCGCGAAGGGTGTCCATCCGGCGGGCGTCACGATCCAGTCATTCTCGATCGTGCGGCACCGCTTGAGGTCCACGATCGTGAAATCGGCATCGAACCCCGCGGCGATCCGTCCCTTCGCGGTGGCGCCGTACACACGCGCCGGCCCGGCCGCCATCAGATCCACCATCCGGCCCAGGCTGAGGCGCCCCGCATTCACATGGTTCAGCATGATCGGAACCGCGGTCTGCACGCCGGTCAGGCCCGCGGCGGTATCCGGCCAAGGGCGTTCCTTGGCGCTTCGGCTGTGCGGCGCATGATCGGAGCCGATGGTATCCACAAGGCCGTTGCGCACGGCGGCCCAGGCGGCCTCGTAATGGCGGCGGCCGCGGATGGGCGGGTTCATCACCGCGTAGCCGCCTAAGGTTTCGTAGCATTCCGGCCCGATCTGGGTCAGGTGGTTCACCAGCACCTCGGCCGTGGCGACGTCGCGAAAATCCCGCAGGTAGTCAAATTCCTCCGCAGTGGAAACGTGCACGATATGGGCCGGACGTCCGGTTTTGCGCGCCAGGGCCATAATGCGGCGTGTGCCGAGAAACGCGCATTCCTCATCGCGCCACTCCATGTGGCACGCATACGGATCGCCTTTGGTGAACAGCGCGCGGCGGGCCTGCAGGCGGTATTCATCCTCCGAATGGAAGGCGATGCGGCGGGTGCCGGCACGCATCACCGCCTCGATCCCGGCATCATCCTCCACAAGAAGATCCCCGGTGGTGCTCCCGGCGAACAGTTTGATCGCGCAGACGCCGGCGCCACGCTCCAGGGCGGCCAATGCGCCGGCGTTGGTTCGGGTGGCGCCGATATAGATGCCGACGTCGCAAAAAGCGTGGCCGGGGATGTAGCCCTGCTTCCAGGCGAGGGTTTCCGCATTGGTGATGGCGGGGCTGGTGTTCGGCATGTCGAACACAGAGGCGAAGCCGCCCAGCACGGCGGCGCGTGTGCCGGTGGGGATGCTCTCAATGGCCGCATCGCCGGGGTCGCGCAAATGCACATGGGGGTCAATCAGCCCAGGCAGCACGTACAGGCCGGTCGCATCGAAGCTCTCCGCGGCGCTGGCGGAGGCGGGTGCGCCGATGGCGGTGATGCGGCCGGCGGTGACCCCGATATCAGCTCGCGCCTCGCCCCAGGGCAGCACGCAGGTGCCGCCGCGGATCAGCAGATCGTAATGCTCGGCCATGGCCACTTCTCCCTTCAGCGCGCCGTATAGCCTAGGCCGTTCGCGCCCTGGGGCGCAGCAGCATGGCGCCCAGCGTGAGGCTCACCAGCAGATACCCGCACCCGGCCGTGAACGCGATGGCCGGCCCCAGCCCGGCCCCCGCCGGAAACACCATCGCGCCGGCCGCCGCCACGGCCGTGGGGCCCAGCCCCGCCCCAAATGCCACGTTGAGAAAAAAACTGACCGACATCGCCAGCGCCCGGGACCGCCCCGGTACCAGATCCAGGATCGCCGAAAACCCCACCGCCGTTACAACGCCGGACAGCGCGAAATACACCGGCACCGCGACCATCACCACCGCCGCGCTCGGAGCAGTGATCGCCAGGCAGGCCGGCAGCACCGCCAACGCCGCCGCCAGGCTGACCCGCAGCTTTGCCGCCAGGCCGCCTTGCGCGGCCGCGCGATCCGCCAACGCGCCGCCCGCCATGACGCCGCCGCCGAACCCCAGCGTCAGCAGCAGCCCGAGTTGCAACCCCACCTGCGCGGGATCCATGTGAAACCCGCGGATCAGCAGCGTGGGCGCCCAGGCGCCGGTGGCGTTATCCACGAACGACGCCAAAGCCACGACCAGAAACACCGGCGCTGCCCGCGCCCATCCCCCCTGCCGCCACGCCCCGCCAATGGCGCCAGCCTGCGCCGCCCCCGACTGGCGCACCGGTTCCGCAATCAGCAGGATGGAAAAACACCACACCAAGCCCGGCGCCCCGATCACCAGCAGCACCAGCCGCCACGCCGCCTGATGCGCCAGCGCCGTGCCCGCGAGCGCACCGCTTTCCACCAATTGCAGCACGCCGCCGCCGATGAAAATCGAGGCGCCGCTGCCAATGGCAATGCCGCTGAGGAAAAACCCCACCGCCGTGCCGCGCCGGGCCGGCGGAAAATAATCGCTGATGATCGATATCGCCGCCGGCGACAAAACCGCCTCGCCCAATCCGACAATAATGCGGCTGAAGAATATCTCGGCAAAATCCCGCGACAGACCACAGGCGATGGTGCCGATGCTCCACACCACCACACCCGCGAAAATCAGGTTCCGGCGGGATACACGATCCGCCAGATACCCCAGCGGCAAGCCGGCCACGCCATAGACAAGCGCGAACGCCGTGCCCAGCAGCAAACTCACCTGCGTGTCGCTGATGCGTAACCCGGATCGAATAGGATCAACCAGCAGGCTCAGCACCTGCCGGTCGGTGTAGGAGAGGATGGCTGTCGCGATCAGGATGGCAACGACGGTCCAGCCCTGGCGGGGAGTGGGGTAGGGGGTGGTCGTCATGCGAAGAGACAAGAAGAGAGACTGTTCTTTTTTGAAAAAAAGAACCAAAAAACTTTTGCTTTTGGGGCGCGCGCTGCCGGAGAGAGCACGTATCGAATCGTCGTAGGGTGGAGGAAGTCCACTGCCAGACGCCGCCACACGCGACACCCCTTATCCCACACAAAGGCCAATCTTAGAACTTGTAGGTCAAATCAACGCCGATCGTGCGGGGCTGGTTTGTGGTAATGCGGTTGAAAATGTTCACGTTCGCCGAATAGGCATTGTTGTCGCTGAAGAGAGCCTTCTTGTTGGTTACGTTGTCGATGAACGCATAGGCCGACCACTTGGTGTTTTCCAGACCCAGCCGGACGTTCACCAGATCATACGACGGCAACGTGTTCCGGCCGTAGGTAATATCCTGCATGGAGCCGCGATAGCTGTTGGTGAGGCGAGAGATGAACGCCAGATTATCCCGCACCGGAACAGTGTAGGAGACCGTGGAGTTTGCGGTATATTTTGGCACATCGAGCAAGCGCTCGCCCGCGGTGACACCGGCCGCCGGGATAGTCGTCGAATTCGTGGCATTGGTGTAACCGCCGTTCTGGCTCAGCACCAAGCCAGGCACCAGCTCGTAAGCCACCTCAACCTCCGCGCCATAGATTGTCGCGCGGCCGGCATTGGTGGTGTAGTTGAAGCCGCAGGCCGGTGCCACTTCCTGCTGAAGATTGGACCAGTCCTCATAATAGATATCCGCATTCACCGTCAGCCGGTGGGCGAAACCCTGATATTTCTCGCCGAGCTCATAGCTCCATACCGAATCGGGGCCGAATTCGGTGGGCGCCTGCGGGCAGGGCGGCGAGGGAATGGGCGAATTCGGGCCACCTGGCCGGAACCCCTGCGCGGCCGTCACATAGGCCAGCAAATTCTGATCCAGAGTATAGGTAAGATCGAATTTGGGGTTGAAGCCGGTGTCGGTCGCATGACCATACAAAGTGGCACTCGTGCCGTTGGCGGAAATGCCGCTCACACTCGTCGCAGAATTACTGTTATAGGAATAGTAGCGCACGCCCGCTGTGGCCTTTAGCGGCGCGAAAATCTGATAGCTGATTTCCGCGAACCCTGCCGTCTGATCCAGTGTCAGCAAGCGATGGTTGTCGGCCAGGTTATTCGTGCCGAAAATTGGCACGAAGCCATCGGCAAAGGAATAAACCCAGGATGTTGCAAGGAAGTGGGAGTAGTACGTTCCGACCAGCCATTGGAACGGACCGCTGCCGGTGGAATTGATCCGGAATTCTTCGCTGACTTGCCGGCTATAGTCATGTTCCGTGATGCTGACCGGCCCGAAACCGCCGGCGGCAGTGCTGAACGGAAAATCCTGCGGCGGCCCGAAGAAGCCACCGATATAGTCCTGCATCGCCTCCGAAATATCCTGGGTCTGATCCTGCTGCCGCTGCCATATGGCGGTGGCGGAGGTCACCTGGAACCAGTCGTAATCGTATTTGATCGTCAGATCCGCCAAGCCGAACTTGTCGCTGAACGGTTCGGCGACATTGAAGGGTTGGTAATGAACCTCGTCATCCGGCGGCGAATCGATGGTGTTCGGGCCGCCTTGGTCGATCCGCTGATACATGCCGCCCAGGGTGATGCTCAGATTATCGATCGGCCGGGCGAGCAGAGTTGCCCGCGCGTCGGAGAGATGCTCCCAGTTGGATTTATCGAATTCCTGCGCGATGTTGGCGCCGGCCACGTTGCCGCGTGAATTGCCGCCATTGACCTCGGTTGGAAACGGGCTAAGCACATCGCGCGATATCCAGCCATCGATATACTTGTCGGTGCCAACGATGCGCAGCGCCAGCTTGTCCTGCACCAGCGGGAAATTGACCATGCCGTTGAACGTGTGATTGAATCCACCGCCCTGCGTGCCCGAACCGATGCCCTCCACGGTGGCGGCGTAGGTGTTCAGATCCGGCTGGTTGGTGATCAGCCGGATCGTGCCGCCCATCGATCCCGCCCCATACAATGTGCCCTGCGGCCCGCGCAGAACCTCAACCCGGCTGAGATCGAACAGATCCGGATCAACCACAACCTTGCCGTTCTGCGCCATGGCCGGCGGCGTCAGCGCCGTTTCATCCAGATAGAAACCCACGGTGGGTGATTCGCCACCTGTGGATGTCAAACCGCGCATCTCAAATTCTGTTTGCCCCGGGCCGCCATCCTTGAACGACAGCCCCGGAACCTGCTGCGCGACCGAGAGAAAATCCGAGATGCCCTGCTTCTGCAGCTCGGCACCGGTAAACACGGTGATGCTGATCGGCGTCTTCTCAACCGTGCTCGATCGTTTTTCCGCCGTCACCACAATCTGCTCAAGCCCAGTGCCCGGTGCTGCTGCCTGGGCGGGCTGTGCGGCCGGCGGCGTCTGCGCCAGGCTGGCTCGTGTCAGGGCGGTTGAGCCAATCAAGGCCGCCAGCAGCGGTAGCAGAACATCACGGCAAACTTTCACGTCGTCCCCCAAAACAATCCAGCGCCCGGGCCAGCAGCCCGATGCATGATCTCCATCAGCCATAGAATTTCCCCGCGCCGTGGACGCAGCGAGGATTCGGAAGTGCCCCATATGCACCGCCGCGCACGGCGATTGCACAACATGTTATGTTGGCCTATCAAAACCGCGCAAGAGGCAATACAGGTTTCAGGCCGTGTTTGTGGTCTTTTCCGGCAGCTTGTTCAGCTCGTATTTCATGATGCGGCCATGCCGCCCGGTGCGGTCGCGTTCCAATTCATAAATGTCGCCGCCCGGACCACGGCGGAGCCGCGTCACAGCTTCGATCTCGGCAAAATCTTCCCCGTCCAGCTTCAGGCTACCAATCTGCTCATGCGCAGTGAGATGGGTGGCGCTGGTTGCGCCCACGATCACCGCCGCGACCTGATCACGGTCCAGAATTGCCCGTGACGCGACCGTGGCAATATCCGTGCCGTGCCGCACCGCGACGCCCTGCAGTGCCGCCAGCAAACGCTGAAACAGGGGCCAGCCACCGAAATCATCGATGATTAGCTTGTATTTTATCAATGATCGGTTGGTGATCCCCGCAGCCGGTTCAGCCTTGCTCAGCCAGCGTTCGGAGAGAAATCCGCCGGCAACCGTGCCGTAGCAGAACAGCTTGATGCCATGCGCGCGGCAAAATGCCACCATGCCATGGTTCGGCCGATCATCCAGCAGCGAGTACTGCACCTGATGCGAGACAATTGGAACACCGGCCGCACAAATTTCGTGCAAGTGCCCAACATCGAAGTTGGTAACGCCGATGCGGCCTATCTTGCCCGCCCGCCGCAGCCGATCGAGCTCCAGCGCGATCTCCACATAACGGGGTTGCGAAAAATCCCACCAGTGGAACTGCACGTTGTCCAACTGCTCCATGCCGAGGCGCAGCAGAGAACGATCGATGATCGCCTCCACATCGCGGCCGGTCATCGTTGCGAGGTTGGAAAGGTCAGGCACGAACTTGGTGTTCACCTGCACATGCCGCGCCAAATCGGGATAGGCTTGCCGGAATGCGCCGATCAGCGCCTCCACGCCGGTGTAGATGTCCGCGCAATCGAAGGTTGTAATGCCCGTCTGCACGAAGCTCGCCATGTCACGCTGCGCTTGCAGCGGATCGATGATGCCATGATCGCCCGCCAGATGCCACCCGCCCTTGATCACGCGTGAAATCTCGAAACCATCGGCCAGGGCGAAGCGAGGGATCATGTCGTTTCGGCCTCCGGCATGGCAACCGCCGTCACTGCCGCACGCTGGAATCGCCGCTTACTCTTGCGCGAAATCCTGAACCGCGTGCTGCAATTTGGATCGGGGCAGGCTACCTCGGCATCGGTGGACATCCAGTCGACCGGATCGGTGGCGCGCTGTTTGGCCGGCAGCAACGGCAACAAGGCCGCCAGCGAATAGATCGAAAATCCCTGGCCGGGTGGCAAAATCAGCATCTCTCCGTGCAGCTCGAAGAAATCTCCTAAGCGCGCGCCGCAATAGATCGGCCCCTCTGCGGGCCCCACCACATCAACGCGCAGGTCGTAAAGCTCGAATTCAGCCTGTCTTGTGCGATCCTGGGAAATTGGTCGGGTCTCCTTTCGTGGCTGTCACGACGTCGTCGCACATACGCAACCAAAAAACTTTTGGAAATTGGTGTGAGCTCGCCGGCAGCGGGTGCAACGGAGCAAAAGTTTTTTGGTTCTTTTTTTCAAAAAAGAACATCTTCCTTATCTCATATAAAGCCCTCCATTCACATCCCACGTCGCGCCATTCACGAACCCCGCATCCCGCCCGCACAACCGCACCACCATCTCCGCCACGAAATCCGCGCTACCCAATCCCCCGCCCGGCAGACCGGCGAGAAACTGCGCCATCCGATCGGGCGGTACGATGCGGTGAACCGCCGGCGTATCCAGCGGTCCCGGCGCCACGGCGTTCACGGTAATGCCAAACGGCGCCAGATCGCGGGCGAACACTTTCGTCAAGGTCAATATCCCGCCCTTGGAGGCGGCGTAATGCGCGCCGGTTGCCGAACCACCGTTCTGGCCGGCCAGCGAGGCGATATTGACGATACGTCCATATCCCAGGCACTTGAACACGCGCCCGAAAACCTGGCTGGCGACAAAACTTCCCCGCAGGTTCACCGCGATCACCGCATCGAATTCCTCTACGGGGATTTCCAGAACGGGCCGTGCCACCGTCACGGCCGCATTATTCACCAGCACCTCCACCGATCCCCACCGCGCCAGAATTGCATCGCGCGCCGCGGCAAAATCCTCCTCGCGCCGCACGTCCAGCGTCATCGGCAAGACCGTCTCGCCGGTCGGATCAAGGGTTCCGGCGAGATCCCGGCTTGTATCGGCGTCAATGTCTCCAATGCAGATGCGAAATCCGGCCCTGTGCAGCGCCCGCACGATATGCGCGCCAAGCCCCTGCGCGCCCCCGGTCACGAGTGCCACATCTTGTATCACAGCAGATAGCCGATGCCATGCAGCGCGTCATCGCCATTGATCAGTGTGACAACCTTGCGCTGCAGGCTGATCCCGCTTGCCGCCGGCACAAGCCAGAATAGCACATCCGCCGCCAGCATCCGCGTGCGGTCATACTTATATTCCACGATATGCTGCGCGCAGCGCACCACGAACACGCCTGCCGCACCATCCATGGCACGGAACCTGGATACCGTGCGCACCGTGCGGGCGGCAGGCGAGGCCGACATGGAAAGGCCGCTTTGCAGGCGCTTCACCCGCGCTTCACGCATCTCCTGGTCATCGTAAACCACGTTCAGAACAGCCGCGTAATCTTCGGCATCGCGTTCGGTGGGGATGATATAATGGCCCGTTGCAGTCCACAACGCCAGCCACGCGGCGTAGTCATGGCTGTCGAGCAGATCCGCTTCCAGCCAAATGAACTCCATGGCCGACGGCAGGCTAATCGCTGTCATTGTGCCATCATCCTACGCCACATACGGTAGGCAGCGCGCATGCCCGTCTCCGCGCTCACATCGCCGGTGTTGCTCCCCTGCGCCAGGCCGCGATTGAGCAAGATCCATAGATCATCTCCGGCTGCCGCCCCCCGCTGCACGCGCTCCCAGCCTTCCGCGTCGTCCGGCGAGCCGAACCCCATCGGCCCTTGAAAATGCTCATGCAGCCGCAGCCGCGCCTGGTTGGCGGCCTCCGGCCCGCCTGCCATGCCAAGCGCCATATGCGCAATTTCGGTTTCGTTCACGGCAATCGGCCGCAATACACGGAAAAACGCCATGGAACACGCGACGTTCGGGAACAGGTTGATGTTGAACCCCGTGCCGCCCACCGCGCGCACGATCCGCCGCACCTCCTGCGGCGCATGTGTCTTGGCAAGTTCGGCGGCCAGATCCTGGAACCGCTCGGGGATCGGGGCGTCCAGATTGGCCTCCAGATCGACAAGATCGGGGATCATCACCATCACGCTATGGCCGTTGCCCAGATCCTCGATCCAGCCGCCCTGGCCCAGAACGTCGAACTGGCCTTCGGTTTCCTCGTCCAAAGAGGTCAGGAAGCTCCGGTGAACAATGGGAAAGTGGTACGCATCCGTTGTATTTTCCAACTGGATCTTCCAGTTGCCCGGAAAACGAAACCGGTGTTCTCCGGCAACCTTGATACCGAACCCGGCTCCCTGCTTCATGAACAAATCGATCCAGGCGCGTGCTGGACCAAGATATTCCGCCAGCGGCTGAATATCGTCCCGCATTGTCGCGAAAACCAGCCCGGCATAAGTTTCTACCCGCAGCGACACCAGCGGATAGTCTTCCTTGTTGAGCTCCGTGCCATATCCGGCCGCGTAGGGCACGGCGCGCAGCCGCCCGGTCATGTCGTAGCTCCACCCATGGTAACGGCAGACAAACATCTGGGCCCGGCCGCGCTTCTGCTCGCACACGCTCGCGGCCCGGTGACGGCAGCGGTTCAGCAGCACATGGAGTTGCGATTCCTTGTCACGCGTCACGACCACGGGCTGCAGCCCGACATGGGACATCTTGTAGCTGTTCGGCGTGGGCAACTCGCTCGCATGCGCCACCCACACCCAGGTATTGGCGAAAATCCTGTCCATTTCCGCATCGAAAATCGCCGGATCGGTATACAGCGAGGTATGCACGCGGTCTTCGCGGGCAAGCGCGGCGTAGGCAGATTGCTGGTCCAATTCAACCTCCAGGGTGTTGGGGTGTGGGCACGGCGGACCCATCATTCCAGGTTGAGATGAGGCGGGCAAAAACATTCTCCGTGGCAAAGCGTGCGATGCGCCAGAGGCCGTCTTCCCGCGCGAAGCCGACCTCCAGGCGTGCACTGCGCAGATCGGATTTCCCATCCGCGGTGGTCGAGGCCTGCAGCATCATCCACGTGCCCTTTGCGCTATTGCCGTTCACGTCGATCGTTTCGTTGGTCAGAAAATGTGCGTTCAGCACGAAGTGGGGCGGCACTGTGCAATACGCGGCCAGCATGGCCATGATGGCGGCGCGTCCGTGATGGGCGCCGAATGCCGCTGCGTAGCGCGTGCCGCGGCCGGACCAGGTGGCATTTTCCGTGAACAGCGCGCCCAGTTCATCGAGCGGTGTATTTTCGTCGAGGTGATCGCACAGCGCCATGTAGCGGGCCATCACCTTGCGGATGTCGGCGGCGGCCTCCAATTCATGCAGCCGTTCATGAAGGGCTTCGGGGCTGGTCAAGCGGGTATTTCCAGCGCTCGTCCGATTCGCGCTTCAACGCGGATGTATTTCCAAAGCCGGTGCTCGCCCACCTGCGTGGTACGGAAAAGATTGCACGCCGCCACGGCGGTCTGCCGGTCCGGCATGTCGGCGAGGATATAGAATGTCCATGGCCAGCCGCTGGGCGATGTTCCCACCATCGTTTCATCATCGTCCAGCGTTCCGAGTATTGTCACGCCTGGCAGGTTTCTGATGCCTTTCAGCATCTCCCCCGTAGCCTGCCAAACCTTCCCGATTTCTGTTGCCGGCAAATCAAAGAAATTCTGCAACACTGCCCCGCAAAACAACACACGCATCGTTAAGTGACCCCTCAAGAGCAAAAGTTTTTTGCTTCTTTTTTTCAAAAAAGAAGTCCTTTCTTCCTTCTTACGGAAACCCACCTGCCGTCTGCATGTTCAGAAACACCTTCCCCGCCTGCTGCCACGTCCCTTCCGCCAGAAACGCATGTTGCGGCACGATCAGCGCATCCTGGAAGCGCCGGGCGATCGGGTGATCGCGGAAGATACCCGTGGTACCGGAGAGCTTATACGCCGTTTGCGCCACATCCGCCCCGGTATGGGCGGCGTGGGTCGCGGAGAGGCGAAGCAGGTTTCGCCCTTGTGCATCGAGCATGTCGCCCGCCAGGATGTGTTCGTATGCCTGTTGCGTGCTTTCGAAGAAGAAGGCGCGGGCGGCGCGCAGGGCGGCTTCCGCTTTGGCGCATTCGCTTTGCACATAGGCGCGTTCGGCCAGAACCGGCGCCCCGGTGATGGAATCGCGTTCGCCTGCCAGTGCGGTCAGATCGTCCAGTGCCGCGCGTGCCACGCCGAGTGCCACCACGGCCAGCACCTGGGCGGCGAGGGCCATGCTGGGGTACCGATATAGTGGCGTGGTCAAGCTGGATGCGCCGCCGCGGGTAAAAGTCCAGCGTTGCGGCACCACCACGTTGTCGACCACCATATCGTGGCTGCCGGTGCCTTTCAGCCCATTCACATCCCAGTTCGGCACAAGTCTTACGCGTGCGCGGGGCATCACGGCGATGCGCGGCAGGCCCGCAGCCGCCGTCACGTCCGCATTGTCCGGCTTGATGCCCACGCCGATCAGATCGGCGCCGGTGCAGCCGCTGCCCCAGGCCCATCGGCCGGAAACGCTGAATCCGCCTGGCACGTTGGCGGCCGGCTGGGGCGGATATATGCCGCCGGCAAACACCACGTCCGGCCCGTTTGCGTAGATCTCCTCCAGGGTCTCGATCGGCAGCGCGGAGAGATAGATCGCGGAAAACCCGAAGCTGGCCACCCATCCGGCCGAGCCATCCGCCAAAGCGATGGTTTCGATCAGCCGCAGAAATTCCATGGGCGAGGCTTCATCGCCGCCGAACCGCCTTGCCACCAGCGCGCGATACACGCCGGCCGCCTTCATCATGCCCACAACATCGTCGCTGATCTGCTGATTTGCCGCGAACTCCGCATGCCGTGCCCGAAGTGCGGCCAGCAGCCGCCCGAGCGCATCCTCGCCCGCCGCCTCGGGCAAGCTGATGCGGCCAACGGCGTTCATGCCGCACCATAAAAGGGATGCCGGCGCATGCGCCGAACGGTGGCATCGAACAACAGACGCGCGAAATCCGCTTTCGCGACCAATCCCGCCGCCGCCTCCCGGCAGCGCCCGCGGATCGCTTCGCTGAGCGCAACATCCGCGCCCGGCAAACCCCCTGCCTGGCACTGTATCTCCGCGGCCCGCTGCACCGTCCATAGCAGCATGAACGTGGTCGGAATATCGCGCTCGCACACGGCAACGCCGTGGTTGCGCAAAACCAGCACATGCTTCTCACCCAGGCTCGCCACCATGCGCTCCCGCTCATCGTCATACAGCGTGATGCCCTCGAAATCATGGTAGCCCACACGGCCCGTCAGTTGCGCGCCGTAGAAATTATTGTGATCGAAACCCGCCTGCTTCATCGCGATGGCGGAAACCGGGTTGGTGTGCGTATGCGCCACGCACTGCACATCCGGCCGCGTCGCGTGGATGGCGCCATGCAGCGCAAATCCGGCGGGATTGGCCGTATAGGGGGAGGGTTCCACCAGAACGCCATCGATCCCGACCTTCAGCAGAGTCTCCGGCGTGATCTCGAAATAATTCAGCCCGAACGGGTTCACCAGGTAATGATGCGCCGGGCCGGGCAAGCGCGCGGAGATATGGTTGAAAATCAGCTCGGTCCAGCCGAGAAAATCCACCAGATGGTAGAAATCCGTCAGCTCGCAGCGCAGGCGCCATTCTTCGGTGTCAATGCCGGCAGGGGAGGGGTGGTGGGCGACCATCTGGCGAGATCCCAAAGGAAGAACGAGCTTCTTTTTGAAAAAAGAAGCAAAAACTTTTGTTCGTTTGCTGGAGGAAGGCTTCGGTTACATGCGCGATCCCGCGCGGTGGGCAGCGAGCATGACAAGGCAACGGACGATGGGCATATCCAGTCCCTTTTCGGCGGCGAGTTCAAGCGCGCTGTGGCCGATGGCCCCAAGTTCCAAAGGCCGGCCTGCGGCAAAATCCTGCAGCATGGAGGTGGCGAACGGGCCGGCGCTGCGCCCGGCCTCCAGCATCTGATCCAGGCTCATCACAAACGCCTCGCCATACTGCGCCGCTACCACCCGGGCCTCCTGCATCACCGTGGTGGCAATCGGCAGCAAATTCGGATCGGTGAACATCTCCCGCACCCCCGCGCCGGTCACCACCGAAAACGGATTCGTTGCCAAGTTCAACGCCAGCTTGGTCCACAGCACGGCCCGGATATTGGGCACCGCGCGCGTCTCCACGCCTGCCGCGCTCAGCCACCCCGCCAGTTCCTGGCCACGCGGCCGATCCGCACCGTCAATCTCGCCAAGACTCAAGCGGGGCCGGCCGGATGCCACCACAACGCCATCGTCCCGCACGGCCGATGTCAGAAACGCCACGCACCCTAAGATCTGCCGTGCCGGAATCAGCCGCAGCAACACGCCGCCAGGATCAACCGCCGCCACCGCCCGCTCCGGCGCACCGTCAATCCCCTGGAAATACCACCAGGGAATGCCGTTCACCACCGGGATCAAGCAAGTCTGCGGCCCGATCATCGGCAGCAGGCTCGGCAGCAACCCCGGCAGTGCCTGCGCCTTGGTCGCGAGAACCACAAAATCCTGCACGCCGAACACGGGCCGGTCGCTCGCCTCAAGCCGCAGGGCCGGTGCTGCCCCCCCATCGGCTGCCACACGCAGCCCCGCATCCTGCAACTGCGCCAGCCGCGCCCCGCGTGCCATCAGGCACACGCGGTGGCCGGCTTGCGCCAACCGGGCGGCGATCAGCCCGCCTACCGCGCCTACCCCCGCCACGCAGAAGCGCGGCGCCATGTCAGCCAACGCCCTGCACGGCACGCAACGCATCCACGAACCGGTCGATATCGTCCTCCGCCAGCCCCGCGATGTTGATGCGGCCGGACTGCGCCATGTAAATGCCGAACTCGGCCTGCAACCGATCGATCTGCTGCGGCGTCAGCTGCAACATCGCGAACATCCCCAAGCCCGCCGCCAGCGCGCCCAGATCCACGCCGCCCACGTCGCCATACGCCGCCAGGGCTGCCCGCAGCCGCCCGATCCGGCCACGCATCGCCTCCAGCTCCGCGGACCAAAGTTTCGTCAGATCGCCATCTTCCAGAATAGTCTTCACCACCGCCGCGCCATGGTCCGGCGGCATGGAATACGACGTACGGGCCAGGGCAGCCAAATGGCTGCACAGCGATTGTGCCTCCGCCCGCGTCGGACTCGATACGAACAACGCCCCGGTGCGCTCCCGATACAGCCCGAAATTCTTGTCGCAGGAGGCCGCCACCAGAACCGTCGGCACACGCGCTACCAGTTGGCGCGTCGCTTCCCCATCCTGCTGCCAGCCGCTTCCCAACCCCTGGTAGGCAAGATCCACCAGCGGGATCAGGCCCCGTGCCGCCATCAGCGCCGCAATCTCCTCGATCGCGGCTGTATCGGGGTCGATGCCTGTTGGATTATGGCAGCATCCATGGATCAGCACGGCATCGCCGGGCGCACTGCCCTGCAGCGCCTCCAGCATCGCGCCCGGCCGGGGGCGCATGGAGGCTGGGTTTAACAGGTCAAAGCCCAGCATCTGCAACCCGGCGGCGGCAAAGATCGGCGCATGGTTTGGCCAGGTCGGCGTGCCCAGCCAGATCCGGCGTCCCGGCCGGCTCCGCGCGAGCAGATCCGCCGCCAGGCGCAGCGCCCCGGTGCCACCCACCGTCTGCAAGCCCGGCAGCCCCCGGCCGGCTTCAAAAATCGCCGCGCCCAGCAGCGCCACAAAGGCCGGATCACCCTCCACGCCCAGATACGCCTTCGTCCGCTGGGTGTGCAGCAGCCGCCCCTCCGCCCGCTTCACCGCCTGAAACACCGGCGTTTCACCCGCTGCATCGCGATACACGCCCACGCCCAGATCCATCTTGCGGTCCCGGCTATCGGTGCGGAACCGCCCCATCAGCGCCAGCAACGGATCGGGCGCCAGCGGCCGCAGATTTTCAAACCCCATCGCCCAAATCTCCGTTCCGCCATGGCCAGCGCGATAGCCTAGCAGCGGCCCGTTCGATTAGGGTTCTTATCAGCCCGCGCTACGCGGCAGTTTGCCGAACGTTGTTCCGTGAAATAGTTAATCAGCAGAACACTGAAAGCGCGCGGCCATGGACAGTTTCGATCTGGGGATTCTCGCCTGCCTGGAGGAAGATGGCCGCCAGTCCTTTGCTGCCATCGCCGACCAGGTCTCGCTCTCCAAAACCCCCTGCTGGACCCGTGTGCAGATCCTGGAAGCCAGCGGCGTCATCAAAGGCTACCGCGCGGTGATCGATCCCCACGCGCTGGGCCTGCGCCTGATCGCCTTCGTGCAGGTCAAAATCGAATTCGGCCGGCACGCCGAATTCGAGCAGGCGGTGCGCGACCACCCCGCCATCATCGAATGTTTTACCATCGCCGGCGAGGAGGATTACCTGCTTCAGGTCCTGACCGGCGATGTGGAACACCTGGACCGCCTGCTGCGGGAAGATCTCTGCCGCCTGCCGGGCGTGCAGCGATTCTCCACCACGATCTGCCTCAAACGCATCAAGGATAACGGGCAGATCACACGGGCGGCGGCTGGAAGATGAGGAAGAAAGGTCTTCTCTTTTGAAAAAAGAAGCAAAAAACTCTTTTGGCGGGCTGTCGCGGAGTCGTTGGCGGCGCACGACACCCACCCACCTCAATGAACAAAAGTTTTTTGGTTCTTTTTTTTAAAAAAGAACCGCTTGCTTCCTTCACCCCGCCGCCTTCGCCTGCAACGGCAACCGCAACGTTACGCGCGTGCCCTGCCCCGGCGTGCTCTCGGTGTGGATCTCCGCCTCCAGTCGCGATGCGAACGAGCTGATGATCCTGGATCCCAGGCCAGGTTCGCGTGCGGGTGCCGGCATGCCCACACCATCGTCGCTGATACGTAAAATCAGATGGCCAAGCTCGGTCGCCGCCTCCACCACCACCGTGCCGCCTTTTCCTTCAGGGAAGGCGTGGCGCAGGGCATTGGTGAGGACTTCGCTGACCGCCAGGCCGAGCGGAATGGCGCGATCGGCGTCCAGAATCAACGGCGGCGGCGCGCGGCAGACAATGGCGATAGCCGGATGCAGCAGCGCAAAATGCGCGCACAGGTCTTCCAGCGTCACGGCCATGTCCACCCGCCGCAGATCCTCGCTGCCCTGAAGCGCCAGGTGGCTGGCCGCAATGGCGCCCACGCGCCCAATGGCGCCGCGCAGCGCATCCGCCGCGGCCGGGTCGGTCACGCCGCGCAGTTGGAAGCTCAGCAGCGAACTAACCAGTTGGAGGGAGTTCTTGATCCGGTGGTCTGCCTCGCGCACCAGCACCTCGCGTGCGGCGGCCAGGTCAGCCAGGTCTTCTTCCCGCTGTCGCCGGTCGGTGATGTCCTGGATGATTCCCACCATTCGCCAGCCTGGCTGGCTATCATCCCGCACCGTGATGCCCTGGGAGACGTGCCAGCGTATCTCGCCAGATCCGGTCACGATCCGGTATTCGATATGGTAGCCGGTGCCGCTTGCCACCATCGCCGCGTGCTCCGCGGCCACGCGGGCCAGATCTTCCGGATGGATACGCTCGCCAATCTGCGCGAGGGTCAATGATCCAACCTCGGGCCCCAACCCCAATTTCGCCGCATAGCGCGTATCGATGGCGGCCGCGCCTGTTGCCGGATCGAAGTCCCACACCGCAAGCGATCCGGCATTCAGGGCCAGGCTCAAACGCTCGCGCTCGCGCCGCAACTCGTCCTGCACGCGCACTTCCTCGGTGATGTCCACCAGGGCGCAGAGCAGGCGCCGCTCCCCGCCGGCCATCACCACGCGGCCGCGGGCGGCGATCCATCGCGGCCCATCCGGTCCGGCCCCAACCCGGTAACGGTAGCACGCCATCGCGCCTTCTTGCACCGCGCGCCGCAGATGGGCCGTGACCGCCGCCGCATCCTCGGCAGGCACGCCCCGCAACCAATCCTGCGCGGTTGTTTGGTCCGCCCCCTTCTGCAGGCCATGCAGCGCCAGGGCAGCACTGGACGCGGTAATGCGAAAGCTACGCAAATTCATGTTCCAGGTGCCGATGCCGCCGGCCGCCAGCCCCAGATCGAGCGCGTATCGCGCGAGTGTTGCGGCCGCCAGCTGCGCGCGCAGTGTGCCGGCGACATCTTTAAGTCATCCCGCTTGATTATGCACATAGACTCGGAGCCGTTCGTACGACGAGCAATTTCACTGCGTGCCTCGGAAACGACGATCGCCAGCAGCGTCTTGTCCATCAGTGCTTTTCCGGTTTCCAAATATGTGGGTTCCAGGGAAGTCCGCGATTTGCGTTTTCTGCTACCACCATTCCGGGGATCCATTCGGATCCGAATTGATTACCGATTCTTCCGAAGATACGCTCGAGGCGTGTTGACGGTTGCTCTATTAACCGCCATGTTGCGGCTGCTACTAGCGGCAACATTGGCAGCACTACCACCACACCCCACGAGCCCATCATTTTTACAGCTACTGTAAAAATGAGCTGGTGCGTTAGGTAAAGACTAAAAGAAACTTGTCCTAGCCACACCAACCACTTAGGAAATTTGGCTGGCATTTTAATGCCATACTGGGCAAGGGCGACCCCAATTGCAAAGAATGATGTTAGGGCTAGTCTAAAATCTACCGTGCCACCAAGTAGGATTATTGCAATCGCCAAGCACCAGCCCGCTATGCGGCTACGGCTGTTCAACCAAATCAATGCTGGAAAGAATGGAGTTGCCCACACTTCGTAGTAAAGGGACCAGGCAGGTCTATCGGCTGCGGGACATTGTCCCCAATCTGGTATTGATAGCCATAAATAATCTGCAGCGGTCGGTAAAGTGCCTATGATTGCACCGCCCACTGTTATGCAGACTGCATAAAGCGGCCACAATCTGATTAAGCGCCGTATCATAAATGTGCCCGGATGACCTTTGTAGGTCGTGGCCAGAACGTAACCTGATAAGGTAAAGAAGCAGCACACCGCACCGAATGCTGGAAGCATCAATTCTCGGTAGCCAAATGTAAGCGCTACGTGACTGGCTACTACCGTAATGGCCAAGACACCTCGCAAAGCGTCCAAAGCTTCCATTCTTTGTGTGACTGTCCGCACGTTTCAACTGGCTCCGGCACGTTCCATTGTGCACCTTATTATAGCAATTGAGTAGCCAGCCATAGTACAATCGCGGACGCCG